>NZ_JBNUPM010000017.1:0-29911 GCF_050409425.1 Facklamia sp. P13064
CTGTAAGATAATCTCCCATCATTTTCCCTCCTATCCTTTTCATCATTTATTATAGAGGATAGAGGGACATTTTGATTTGTGTTCTCTTGAGACATTATCATTTACGTTTAACAGAAATGACTTTTCACTAAAGAGCAAGATTGACGAAAAACTATTTACAGGCTATACTTGATAAAGATAACTAAAGACTATGATTAGGACCTAATTGAAAGGTACATAAACAGGGAAATTTGTCACCGACTGAGAGCAGATGATGTCACTTTTCAATTATTTTCATCCTAGGAGTCGATCCTTAAATAGTTTGAAACTAGAAAAAGATACCTTCATTGGGGTTAACAATGATTTGAGTGCTTGAAATTTTTCAAGAATAAGGGTGGTACCACGGTAGCGCGTCCCTTTTAGGGACGGGCTATTTTTGTTGGATGGAATATTAAAGTGCTAATTGCTAGGAGGATTATGATGAATGATAAATTACAAGTCATTAAAGAACAAGTCGATGGTTTAGTTGCAAAGGCAATTGAAGAAATCAAGCAAGCGGAATCAAGTAAAATGATTCAGGATATTCGCGTGAAATATACCGGTAAAAAAGGTGAATTGACGCAAATTTCAAAACAAATGAAAGATTTAGAAAAAGATGAAAAGCCGATTTTAGGTCAGCTAATTAATCAATTCCATCAATCGTTTAATGACCATATTGAGAAAAAACAAGAGCAAGTAAAGCAGAAAGAATTAGCTGCTCAACTGGCTAGTGAAACAATCGATATTAGCTTGCCTGGAAGACGGCAGAACTTTGGTAGTCGCCACTTATTAACTCAAACGCGTGAAGAATTAGAAGATCTTTTCTTAGGGATGGGTTATCAAATTATTGAAGGACCAGAAGTAGAGTTAGACTCTTATAACTTTGAAAAAATGAATTTGCCTAAAAATCATCCTGCTCGGGATATGCAAGATACCTTTTATATCTCTGAAGAAGTTTTATTAAGAACACACACTTCGCCTGTGCAAGCTCGGACAATGGAAAAGCATGACTTTGAAAAAGATGGCCCTTTAAAGATGGTTTCACCCGGGAAGGTTTTTAGAAGAGATAATGATGATGCGACTCATTCTCATCAGTTTCATCAAATGGAAGGCTTAGTAGTTGCTGAAAAGATTACTATGGCAGATCTGAAAGGAACGCTCTTACAATTTGCTAAAGCCTTCTTTGGCGAAGAACGTGAGATTCGATTAAGACCTTCCTTCTTCTCATTCACAGAGCCTTCTGTTGAAGTGGATGTGTCCTGTTTCAAATGCGGAGGGCAAGGTTGTGGTATTTGTAAAGGTACCGGATGGATTGAAGTCTTAGGAGCAGGACTCGTTCATCCAAATGTACTAGAAATGTCAGGCATTGATTCAAATAAATATAGCGGCTTTGCATTTGGTGTGGGAATTGACCGTGTAGCCATGTTAAAGCATAACGTTGATGACATCCGTCATTTTTACCAAAATGATTTACGCTTCTTGACACAATTCAAAGGAGGTCAAAACTAATGTATGTTTCATATAATTGGTTAAATGAATTATTAGATTTAAATAAAATGCCTGCCGAGGAATTAGCAGAGAAAATGTCTCGAACGGGTATTGAAATTGAAGGAGTCGAAAATCTGGCCGATTCTATTCAAGGTCCTCTAGTAGTTGGATTAGTTGAAGAATTAGAGGACCATCCTGATTCCGATCATTTAAAAATTGCTCAAGTCAATGTAGCAGATTACGGCAAAAAGCAAATCGTATGTGGTGCGTCTAATGTTAAGCAAGGTGCTAAAGTAATCACTGCTTTAGAAGGCTGTATTTTACCTGGAGATTTAAGAATCAAAGAGTCAAAACTTAGAGGTCAAGTTTCTCAAGGAATGCTATGTTCATTACAAGAGTTGGGATTTGCTGATAAGGTGGTACCGAAGGAATTTGTGGATGGCATATATCTCTTAGCAGAGGATGCTCCAATCGGTCAAAATATCGTTGAATACATGGAGCTTGATGATCCGATTTTAGAATTATCCATTACACCTAATCGTGCAGATGCTTTATCGATGCGTGGAGTAGCTCACGAGGTGGGAGCGATTGTTTCTCAGACTCCACATTTTGAAGCTTTAAAAATCAGTGAAAGTCAATTAGTTTCAATTGATGAATTACAAAATTTAGAATTGGATATGACAGAACATGATTTAAGTAGTCACTATCAGTTAAGAGTGTTGAAAAGCATTCAAGTAAAGCCAAGCCCGATTCAAATGCAAAGCCGTTTGATGAAAGCTAATATTCGTCCTATTAATAACCTAGTGGATGTGACCAATTACTATTTGATGCTATATGGTCAACCTATGCATGCTTTTGATTTGGATCAATTACCAGGCAAAAAGATTGGTGTGCGCTATGCCAAAGAAAATGAAAAGCTTACGACTTTAGACGAAATCGAAAGAAATCTAACAGAAAAAGATATAGTGATTACTTCTGACGATCAACCAATTGCTCTAGCAGGTGTCATGGGTGGGCTAGATAGCCATGTAACCGAAAAGACGCAAAATGTCTTATTAGAAACAGCTGTTTTTAACCCTCAGGCCATTCGTTCAACTTCTCGACGTCTTGGCTTAAGATCAGAATCATCTGCCCGCTTTGAAAAAGGAATTAATCCAGCAACTCTTTCAGAAGCAGGGGACCAAGCTGCTATTTTGATGGCGCAATTAACACAGGGTAAAATCGAAAAGGGAGTCTTAGAAGTAAAAGCCGATGATGTGCATGATCAAGTGGTAGAACTGCCTATGCAAATGATTGAAGAAAAATTAGGCATTCAAGTGAATCAATCGCAGCTTCAAGCCATTTTTGACCGCTTAGGTTTTGGAGTCGCTTTTGAAAATGACCAGATGAGAGTATCGATTCCCCCACGTCGTTGGGATATTACTATTCCAGCTGATATTTTAGAAGAAGTGGCTCGTATTTATGGCTATGATCAAATTCCTGTTACTCTACCTGCGGTTCCTAATCGTCCCGCCCAATTAGATAGCCGACAAAAATTAAAAAGAGCAACACGCTCTTTAGCTGAAGGGTTAGGCTTAAATGAAACAGTGTCTTATGTTCTAATCTCACCTGAGTTTGCAAAATTAAATGCAAATAAAGATCGCTATGTTTCATTACTTTTACCAATGTCTGAGGAAAGATCACTCTTAAGACAATCAATGTTACCGTCTTTCTTGGAGATTGCTCGTTACAATAAAGCCCGTCACAATAAGACCATAGCTTTCTATGAAATGGGCAAAGTTTTCTTAGCGACTGAAAGGAACCGTCAACCTGAAGAAAAAGAAATGCTTAGCTTCTTTGTTTCTGGTGAAAAGAGTCCATTCAATTGGGAAAGTGCAAGTCAAAATTATGATTTTTACGATCTCAAAGGTATCGTTGAACAAATTATGGACCAATTACGTTTAGGAAATCATTTATCATTTGAACGTATGGAAAATTTAGACTTTATGCATCCAGGACAAACAGCCAATATCTTATTAGACGGTCAAAAAATTGGTTTTATTGGGCAATTACATCCCCAATTATCGCAAGAGTTTGACTTAGATAAGGAGACTTTCTTTGCGGAGTTAGATTTTGAGGCTTTAGTAGGATTTAACAGAGACTTATTGCTACAGACCCCTTTAGCAAAATATCCATCAACTTCTCGTGATATCGCTCTTTTAGTAGATCGATCAACCAGTCACCAAAGCTTGGTAGATTTAATCTATGAAAATGCTGGAGATAATTTGAAAAATGTCGAATTATTCGACCGATATACTGGCGAGAATATAGCAGCAGATAAACAATCTTTAGCTTATCACTTAACTTTCCAAAATCCAGATAAAACTTTAAAAGATGAAGAAGTGACAAAGGCAATGGATCAAGTGATTAAAGCTTTAGAAAAGGCAGAGAATGTAGAAATTCGTTAACATAAAAAATCACTACGCTAAAGATAGCGTAGTGATTTTTATTTGTTTTAAACGAGTTTCCACTTAGCAAAGGCAGTTAGATAACGTTCATTAATCACTGTCGTATCAGTCAGCATATCTAAAGGGTGCTGATGTTTGCTTGTGAAGATAAGGATGACAGCAATAAATGGTACATAGTAGAAAATAACACGACCAAAAAATTCACGCATTAATAAAGTGGATATATTTAATTTATTCGATTGGGTATTAATCGGCACAACTCTTAAATTAAATAAAATTTTTCCGGGTGTTTGGCCATTCAGACCGAAAGTCATTAGGAAAAAGTAAAGGCAAAATACAGCTAAGTTAAAGAACATAGGTAAAACACCCCACAATAAGTCTTTATTCATTTCTCCTACAATGTTCGTTATAAGGTTAGTCAGGAGAAGAATGAATAGGTAATCTACCATATAAGCTGCTAAACGAAGCCAGAACCCAGCATAAACCTCCTTAGGAAGATAGTCGTAGCCATTTTCTCTCAGTTGTTGGTCAGCAATTTTCATTTGAATAGGATCAATGTCAGACTGCTTAGTCTCTTTGAAAGCTTCCTCTCTTGCTGCATGATTGCTGAATGGATTGAGTCCGGAATGATTTGCTTGACTAGAATTTAAAGAAGACGAGTTATTTTTTGTTATATTGTTGTCCTTAGAGTGGTCCGTTTGCTCTTCAATAATGACTGTACTATCTTGAGGAACTTCTTCAATAACTTTAGTTGAATCTTTTTTTTCTTCTTTTGAATGATTTAAAAGCGTCTTAAGTTCTTCTTTATCTAATTTAACTGATGTCATATTACTTACCACCTTCCCAGCGGTACTCAATCTGAGGAAGAACTTCTTCTTTTACACGGTTAAGAACTTGATCAAATTGTTTTGCATAATTATCTTCTGATTTCATAAATGTAGGGAAGAATGAGGCAAATTGGTCTTGAGGGGCTGCTTTTTCAAAAACTTGAGCATTTGCTAAGTCGTTTTCTTCGCGAATAAGATCGATTACTTGACGATAGTATAGAATATCATCAACCAAGCCGTTTTCTTTAGCTTGCTTGGCGGTATAAATACGACCATCTGCTAGCTCACGCACCCGTTCTTCTGACATATCACGACCATCGACAACCACTTGAACGAAACGATTAAAGGCTTCATCAATATATTCTTGGAATACTTCCTCTTCTTCCTTAGTCATTTTACGTGCACTCGAGCCTAAATCCTTCATTTTTCCAGATTTAAAAACATAGGGTTCAACACCTATTTTGTCATAAAGCTCTCTCATATTGTAACCAGACATAATTACTCCAATTGAGCCAGTGATTGTTTCAGGAGTAGCATAAACTTTATCGGCTAACATGGCATAATAGAAGCCACCTGATGCGGCTACTTGCCCCATAGAAGCATAAACAGGAATCTTTCTTTCGGCAATCACTTCCTTAAATAAGTCATAAGCTTCACGGGTTTCGTATACTCCTCCACCTGGAGTATTTAATTCGAATAAAACAGCCTTAATAGATTCATCCGTTCGAATCTGTTCGATGGTATCCATAATAAGTTGCTGATCATAAGTAGGAGACGCTATTCCAATCACTCCTTCAATTGGGATAACTAGAATACGTTGATCTACAGAGCCATCTTCTCGAATTTCTTCTATATAATCTTGTCCAATGCCTAGCAAGGAGTTTAGTCTTTCATTCGCCCATTTTTCACTGTAGGTAATATCAGTGGGTTCATTATAAACTTTCGATAAGCTAGAAGCGACAATTAAAACAAGTGCAAAAGCGATTACTATCCATTTTTTTTTTGACATATAAGCCACCTTCCTTTGAGTTTAGTTTAACATTTTTAATGTCGGTTTGGAATGATAAGCTGTTTATAACTATAAAAAGCTGTTAGTTAGGTGTTTTCTATAATAAGTGTTGTTTTTCAAAAGCAATGAGTATTTCACGCGCTTGAATGGAATCCTCTGCTTCCATTAGTTGGACTCTTAATTCGTGTGCTCCTTTGAATTCTCTTAAATAGATTTTAAAAGACCTTCTTAAAGCAGGGAAAGGGTGGAGATCGTAATAATCAAAGAGATCCAAATGATAGCGAAAAAGATCAATCAATTCTTTAGCAGAATGATGACGTGGTTCTTTTTCAAAAGCAAATGGATTTTGAAAAACACCACGGCCAATCATAATACCGTCCATCTCATAAGTATTGTATAATTCCATTCCTTGTTGCCGATCAGCAATATCTCCATTTACAGTTAAGAGGGTATGTGGGGCGTATTGGTCACGCAAATTTTTAATCTCCCCAATTAGTTCCCAATGAGCGGGCACTTTAGACATTTCTGTTTTTGTTCTTAAGTGTATGGAGAGGTTGGCAATACCTTGTTCAAATAAATGCTTCAGCCATTCTTTATATTCTTCCACTTGATGATGGCCTAAACGCGTTTTGACTGAAATAGGAAGGTTTGCTTTTTTACTGGCTTGGATTAATTGAGCAGCTAGTTGTGGTCTTAAAATTAAACCAGACCCACGACCATGTTTAAAGACGTTAGGTGCTGGACAGCCCATATTAATATCGACACCTGCGAAGCCTTCTTCTTCCATTCCATGCGCCATTTGTTCAAAGAATTCAGGCCGGTCACCCCATATATGGGCTACTATGGGTTGTTCATCTTCAGTTTTGATTAAACGACCTCGTACGGATTCTTTGCCTAGAGGATGGCAGTAGGACTCAGAATTAGTAAATTCAGTGAAGAAAACATCAGGTCTTCCAGCTTTAGCAATAACATGTCGGAAAGCAACATCGGTTACATCTTCCATAGGGGCTAAAACAAAAAAGGGTTTGGGTAAGTTTTGCCAGAAGTTTTGTGGCATAGTTTAGGACTCCTTTCGCTTATTTTTGTAAAAATAGAATCTTTAAAAGATTACCATAAATGAGGCTGGATGCAAATATAATACAGGAATCCTCTATTAATTCTTTAGGAAAAACAACTAGCCCTATCTGTATGCTATAATTTTACTGAAAATAATTTAGGAGGATAAAAATGAAAGCAAAATTTTCCAAAAAATATTCTGTAAAGAATGAACATTCAGCTGCTAAAATTGGATCAGGTGCTTTAGAAGTCTTATCGACACCTTCGATGATTGCTTATATGGAAAATGCAGCTTATGAGCTTTGTCAGAAAAATATTGAAGATACAACTTTAGAAACCACAGTAGGTATCTTTCTTGAAGTCAAACATTTAAAAGCGAGTTCGACTATGAGCGAAATTGAGATTATTATTACAAAATGTAAAAGAGAAGGAAGAGTATTCACTTTAGATATGGAAGCTTATGATAAAGAACAATTAATTGGTCAAGCAACTCATCAAAGAATTGTTGTGAATATCGAGCGTTTTATGGCAAAGCTTAAGAAATAATATTTTCATTGATCGATGCCTTGAAAGTGTTTGAAAGATATTCAGTTTGCAAACCAACTATGTTAAGATGAGGGGGTTAATAAAAAGGTATAGGGAGGATCATTAATGGCAACTTTTTTTGAGATGCTGAGCATCCAATTAGTTCTAATTGTTTATGTCTTAGCAGGTGTGCTAGCCTATAGAAAAAGAATGATTACGGATCAGAATCGTCCAGCTTTAATTAAATTAATTGTTGAGATACTTGTTCCCGCACTTATTTTTAAGTCGTTTTTTAATATAACTTGGAACATTATTGAGCTAAGCTTTCAAACTTTAATCATTGCTACTATTATTTATACAACGATAACCCTTTTCGGCGGCTTCTTTTTTCGGGATTTGCCGGAAAAACAAGCTAAAATTTTACATTATGCGACCCTTTGTAACAGTGCCGGTTTTGCTGGATTACCCATCGTTACATCCTTATTTGGTGAATTAGGCGCTATTTTAGCCGCCGTTTATTTAATACCTCACCGCATTTTTACCTATACAATTGGTATTTCTTTATTAGTAAAACAAGAAAAGAGTTTTAAAGAGACGCTTCTTTCTTTTATAAAAAACCCAATGATTTTGGCAGTTATCTTTGGATTGGTGCTGGGCTTAAGCCAAATTCCTATACCAAGCTTTATCATGAATAGTTTTGATGGTTTGAGTCGCACAGTTACTCCTTTATCCATGATTACCATCGGTTCAATTATTGGTTCGGTTAAAATGGAGGCTCTTTTTGAGAAAGCGGTTATACGGTTTGTAGGTGTTAGAATGCTACTTATACCCTTAATCGTTTTACTGAGCTTAAAATTTCTGCAAGTAGATGAGCAAATAGCAGGTATGTGTGTGGTGATGGCGACCATGCCCGCCGGGGCTACCACGCCTATTTTAGCGGCTAAATACGATTTAGATGTCGCTTTGGCTTCTAAACTAACTTTTGTATCAATTATTTTATCCCTCTTTTTAAGTCCAGCCTTTTTGGCTTTCGTTTAATTTGAAGACAGAGGAGGAGAAATTTTCATGCCAGCCATACATAAAAAAACTAACAAAAAAAAGATCTGCATAATGTACTGACCCCCTAAAGTTGGATTTCATGGTCCAACTTTAGGGGGTCAGTACATTGAGCTAGCTCTTTTTCTGCTTATGCAGTGACTGTTTCGATAATTTGATGGCCCTTAACCATAACTGGTTGACAGTTTCCTTTTTTTAATTCTTGAGCAAGTTCATGGATAGTTGAAACCTGGTTAGGAAAATATGTCGCGTAAACGCCTACTTGGCCAAAATGATGAGAATCACTTCCACCAACACATTGTAGACCGTGTTCTTTGGCTGTAATAAAGGCTTGTTGATTTTCTTCTAAAGTTGAATTGCCATTTAACACTTCAACTGCATGAAGGCCTTTAACTTTATAAATATGGTCACCAAGGCCTCGGTTATTATTACGATAGGGATGAGCGGCTGTACAAGCTCCACCTTTTTTATTCACGTAATCAATGAATTCTTGAGCTGATAGGCCCGGCTCAGGCAATTCGTCAATTCCATAGGCTAAGACATCGCCTTCAGTAGTTAGATATTCCACCCCCACAAAGATTGGAAAATCGAGACGTTGTTGAGCCTCTTCAACTAAAGTCATGAAACCAATTGAGTCGTGGTCTGTAATACAAACGGCATCAAGTCCGATTAGTTTGGCTCTTTCGACAATCTGCTCAATTTTCATAAAGCTATCGGGTGAAAATGTCTTCTCATGCATATGTAGGTCGATTAACATATTGGATAATCCTCTCTTATAAGTTTGTAACATTAAATATTGTTCAACATCCCTATTTTACGTAAGCTTACCTCGCTATTCAAATTGAAAAACAATTTTAAAAATTTATTTATAGTCTTTATTAATACATTTGTATCAATGATTTAGCAAGTTTAGCTTTAAATTTATTAGAAAAAATAATAAATAATGACAGAACAATTTAATAAATAAAATGATTTTATTAAAAGATAATAAGAAAGAAAAATTTTAATGGAAAAACGTTTACAAAACTGGTAGGATAGCATTAAATGCTTCGGAGGCGCTTTTATGAAATTGTTAAAAGACACAAGAATAAGAATAGCTTTAATCTCAATCTTAATTTTCTTGTTTGCCTATCAAAATGTGGATCGATACTTGCAGCAGATGGACGAACAGAGACAAAATAATTTAGAAACGGTTACTTTAATTGCTAGGGCTTATGGTTATGACGGAGAAGAGGAATCAGATCCTGTACTAGAGTTTATTGATAAGCAACCGTCAAAAAATTTCACCTATGATCAAGAAGCTAAAATTGATTTGGCTCATTATTTTCATGGGGTCTCCAAAGAACAAATTATTTTGAAACGTGGTGGGATTCTTATATCAATGTTAGTAATTCCATATCTACTTTTTGAGTTTATAATAAGTAAATCGGGCTTTTTATTCTAATAGCTGTTTAAAAATATGAAAGAGTAGCAATAAGGAGGAGAAAAATGAAATATTTTTCAAATTTTAAGATTCGAGCTTTATTCTTTTTTATAATAATCAGTACACTTGCGTATTTACTAGTAAAACCGATATATGATTCTTATATTATTTATAAGGAGAACGATTATTCAACCGTGTCTGTGCTGTCTAAAATACATGGTTATGAGGGTGAAGATGATATTGATTCAAAATTAGATTATATGGAACAATTGCCAGAGAATAAATTAAATAATATAGAGAAAGGGATAGTTAGTCGAGCGCGTTATTATAGAACGGATCCTGAAGTGAAAATTGTACTTAAAAAGGGAGCTATTATTGTAATAAGCTTATTCACTTTTTATTTAGTCGTCGAATACGCTTTAACGCGAACTTATTCAATTTAAAAATTGAAAACCACTAAATGAGTATCGAGAATTAAATCTACCTCTATTTTTAATAGAGGTCGTTTTAATTTGTCTAGTGAAAGTATATGAGAACTTTCTTAGGGACTTTTCATTCAAATTTAAGAGATATTTGATTAAATAATAGTATACTTATAAGTGAGCGCGTTTCAGTATTTTTAATACGTAATCATATTTTTAAAAGCATTCGAGAAAACGCTTACAAATGCTCTGCGTTTCAGTCTCAAATAAAGATGTGTTTAAGGGGATAAAGATGATAAAATACGAAATTCCAGGTAATGGAGTGATCAAAATTTCTAATGTGATTATTGATTTTAACGGCACCATCGCTGAAGACGGGAAATTAATTGAAGGAGTGGAAGAACTTCTTTCGAGTCTTTCAGAAAATGTTAAAATTTTTATCGCCACTGCTGATACCTATGGAACTGTTAAACAACAGTGTCAAAAACTTCCAGTTGAACTGGCTACCTTTCCTTCGAGTAAAGCAGCTATCTCCAAGAAACTACTGCTTGAAGAATTAGATTCTAAAAGCTGTGCCTGTATAGGCAATGGCTATAACGATGGAGAAATGATGAGTGTAGCTGCTTTATCAATAGCTGTTATAGGAAATGAAGGGCTATCCACTGTTAGTATTCGTAATGCCGATATTATTGCACCTAATATTCATTCAGCGCTTAACATCTTGCTTAAGCCTGAGCGTATTAAAGCTACTTTACGTCATTAAGTTAAAGGAGTTAGAAAATGGATAAAAAACATTGGAGATATGCCTTTGAAAAGACATTGCCAATTGGTATCGTTTATCTCATGCTAGCCTTAGGTTTTGGTATTATGATGCAGGCTAAAGGCTTTGGTTGGATTTGGGCATTATGCTTGAGCTTTTTTGTCTACTCAGGGTCTATCCAGTTTTTAGCACCAGTCATTCTTTCTTCATCCACTGGCTTATTTGCTACAGTTATTTTAACCTTTATGGTTAATTTTCGCTTATTATTTTATGGTATTAGTCAGTTGGAAAGATACAAAAAGATAAAAGGTTGGCGCAAACTCTATTTAATTCATGGCCTTACGGATGAAACTTTTTCTTTGGTATGTACAGACCACTTACCTGAAGGAATTGAACGTGAGAAGTATTCCCTTTATGTCACAGTACTCAATCATATGTATTGGACTCTTGGTAGTGTAGCGGGTAGTTTAGTAGGAAATCTCTTACCTTTTTCAACGGAGGGCATTGATTTTGCTCTAACAGCATTGTTTTTTGTCGTCGTTCTCAATCAGTGGGAAGCTACCAATAATCACAAGCCTGCTCTTTTAGGGATGACTGTTGGATTTATATTTTTCATAATATTTGGACCAGATAATTTTATGCTGCCGTCAATGCTTGTTGTCATTGCTTTTCTACTAATTGAAAATAGACTTAAAGGAGGCCAACCAGATTATGTCTAACCTTCATTCTATCATGTTGATTGTCGTTATGGTCATTGTGACAATCACTATTAGAGCTACTCCCTTTATTATTTTCAAAAGGAAAACTCCTATTTGGATTATTTATTTGGGGCAAGTTTTTCCTTATGCCATTATGACAATCTTATTGATTTATTCATTTAAAGATATTGCCTATACTTCTCAGCGAACGATAGCGGCTATAATATCTTGCTTTTTGGTATTCGTTTTACATAAATGGCGACATTCTACTGTCTTTTCCATTTTGGGAGGAACAGTTTTGTATATGGTATTGGTTCAAACTATTTTTCAATAAATTTTCATTATGCTTAAAAACCGATCGAAGCAATCTAACACCTTACCGGCAAAGGCCATACCTGGATCACCATCCATAAGAATAGCAATATTGTCTAAATCCGATAATTGCTCGTAATTTCCTCCTGCTTTTATGTATTGATTAACATGAACAGCAATACATGGCTCACAGCGTTGATTAATAGCAACAGCAAGATAATTAACTCTTTAGTAACTGCATCTGGAGCCGAGGGCTTTGCTAAGATGGCAGCAAGCTGACTATAATGTTGAAGGTATTCAGGATTAAGTTCTGTTAAAAATTGTGTATTGGCACCCACTTCTTCTAAACCTTTACGATAATCAGTCCTATAAAGATTCCTTCTGCAAAGTTATTCTCTATTAGTATAGCTTTTTTATATGAAAGTATGTTCAAAAAAATTATATATATAAATTTTTCATAAATGACGGTTATTTATTTAATAATCTAATTTAATATTTAAAATTTTATCGAGTATACTAAGTTTATAAATAAACAAAAAGGAGATTAATCACATGTCAAAAGCTTATGATATCGTTCTACGTGGTACTGGTATGGGTGAAGGTGAAAAACCTCTAACAGAAAATTTGATGAAAGGTTTTTTAAATACGCTAGCTAACACTGATAAAGCGCCAAAGCATATCCTTTTATATGGTGAAGCTGTTAAGTTAGCTTGCAAGGGCTCAGACTCAATTGAAGATTTGAAAGCAATGGAAGATAAAGGAACCAAAGTTCTTTCATGCGGTATTTGCACTGAGTACTATGAAGTAGAAAAGTATATTATGGTTGGTCAAATTACAACAATGCGTGAAGTTGTTGATATTTTAACTGAAAGTGAATTAGTAATTGAACCTTAAAAAAGAATGTGAGGTAAAATAATGGAAACGACCTTTAAGCCGTTTACAACGACATTAATTGGATCGATGCCACGGTCGCCTCAATTACTCGCTGCCAAGGAAGCTTGTCAACATTTTGGTGAGTGTGATAAATACAATCAGCTGGTTCATGACGAAACTAAAGAGGTCATGGACCTCTTTAAGCGTGCGGGCATTGATGTAGTTGTAAGTGGAGAAATTTCAAGAGATAATTTTATGTCTTATGTTGCTGAAAAAGTTGAAGGTATCGAACTTTTTTCTACAGAGGAAATTAATGACTTGCTTGGAAATAATGAGGATTATGTGCAATCCTTAGAAGAGATGGATGCTTCAGATAACTCAATGAATAGTCCAGTCTGTGTCGGTAAGCTCGATTTGGAAGCCGATTTATGTACTCAAGAGCAGGAGTTAATTAAAAGCTTAACTAATAAACCTTATAAAATCACTCTTCCTAGTCCATACCTTTTAACCCGATCAATGTGGGTAGAAGGAGTAAGTGATCAAGCTTATGCGAGTAGACGTCAATTGGGTAAAGATGTTGTTGAATTATTGAAAAATACCATTCATCGTTTATATGATAATGGGGCGCGCGTCATCCAAATTGATGAACCGATTCTTTCAGAGGTAGTTTTTCAAAGAGCCCAAGGGGATACCTCCTTCTACTGAGGAACCTTATCTGCAAAGGTCAAGGTTGACCAAGAATTAATGTTTGCTCAGTCTCTTATTCAACCTGTTCTAGATGAAATAAATAGTTTGGAAGGTTGCTTATCAGCTGTCCATGTTTGTCGAGGAAATTGGACAAAAGATGAGAGTGTATTATTAGAGGGAGCGTACGATAAATTAGGTAGCTTCTTTAATAAATTAACTGTCGATATGTTGGCTCTTGAGTTTTCAACCCCAAGAGCTGGTGAAATATCCAAGTTATTTTATAATAACTTTTTAGATGAGAAAATTATACTAGGCTTAGGTGTCATTAATCCGCGATCAGATGAGGTTGAATCAGTTGAAAAAATTATGGCTCTAGCTGAAGAAGCGTTAGAGTTCTTGCCACCAGAGAGAATTTGGCTGAATCCGGATTGTGGCTTTGCAACATTTGCCAATCGTCCGTTAAATCCTGAAGAAATAATCGAAGCCAAATTAACAAATATGTCTAAAGCCGCTCAACAATTACGTCAGAATCACTGTCAATAATTCTTTTTGCAACTAGCATAGGCTAGTTGCTTTTTTTCTAGCTTTATAAATAAAATTTATATGAAATATTGAAACAAAGGTAAAGTTTTTCTATAATGTAAACATTAATCAGGAAACGCTTACTTAAAGCAACTTTAAAATTTTGTTCGTTAACTAATAAATTTTTAAGGGGGGAGTCTATGAATTATACTATAACCTTTAATCCAGCCCTCGATTATTTTATAGAGACCAGGGACTTCAAGGAAGGAGCATTAAATCGTATAGATTCAGAAACCTATCTTATTGGAGGTAAGGGTTTAAATGTCTCACTATTATTGTCAGAGTTTGGAATAGCTTCTTGTGCCTTGGGATTTATGGGTGGGTTCACTGGGAATTATTTAACCAATTTATTAAAAAAACATTCGATTGCACATGATTTTATTGAAGTGAATGGTCAAACACGTATCAATGTGAAGCTGAAAAGTAAGAAAGAAACAGAACTAAATGCCAAAGGTCCTAGAATATTGAGACCTCAATATGAGGCGTTCTTTAGTCAATTAAAGCAAAAATTAAAAAAAGGTGATACCGTATTTTTATCAGGGAATTTAGCTCCAGGTATGGAAGCGAAAGATTACGAAAGGATAGGCGAACTGTGCCAAAAAACCCAGGTCAATTTCATATTAGATTCAAACCGGGAATTAGTAACATCATGCTTAACCTATCGTCCCTTTTTAATTAAACCCAATCAACAAGAATTGGCTGATATTTTCAATTCAGTTATTCACACGGACAAGGATGTCATAAAATATGCCAAACGTTTACAGCAACAAGGTGCTCAAAATGTATTAGTATCCCTAGGGGCTGACGGAGCTATATTGTTAACTAGCGATAGTAAAATTTATCGATCCAAGTCAGCTCCAGGAAAATTGGTTAATTCTGTGGGAGCAGGCGATTCGATGTTAGCAGGCTTTATGGCTGAATACCAATCTTCAAAGTCGTTTAAGAATGCCTTAAAGGTGGGAACGGCTGCTGGTGCGGCAACAGCTTTTTCTTTAGGTATAGCTGAGCGAAAGTTAATGGACTCTTTAGTGGATAAAATCAAAATACAAGAACTTTAGGAGGAAAAGTTATGCAGCTGTCAGAATTATTAAATATTGAAGTGATGGATCTTGATCTAATTGTTCGTAATAAATCAGAGGCTTTAAAGAGTCTTGTTAATAATTTCGATCAAGTCGGAGGAGTAACGGATCCAAAAGAATTATTTCAATCGCTACAAGCAAGAGAGCAACTCTCAACCACTGGAGTTGGTAACGGTGTGGCCATGCCGCATGCTCAATCATCAACGGTAAAAACGCCAATTATTATTTTTGCGCGTTCTCAAGCAGGCATTAATTGGCAAGCTTTAGATGAAAAAGATGTTCACTTAATTTTTATGATTTTAATGCCAAAAAACTCATCAAATGAGCATCTGAAGGCAATTGCTTCCTTGTCAAAAAAATTGATGGAAGAAGGAATGATTGATCAACTGATGTCTGTTAAGAATGCTCATGAAGTGGTTGATTTATTTTCTGAAGAAGCAGATTTAAAAGAAACAGCTCAAGCTAAAAGTGAAAAAAATATAATTTCTGAATCATCAGATACTTATATTTTAGCAGTTACCGCTTGTCCAACAGGGATAGCACACACCTTTATGGCTGAAGAAAAGTTAAAAGAAGCAGCTAAAAAAGCTGGGATCAGTATTAAAGTGGAAACAAACGGGCAAGCCGGTATCGGTAACAAACTTAATCAAGCGGATATTAAAAAGGCCGATGCAATTATCGTAGCAGCAGATAAACAGGTTGAAATGAATCGATTTGATGGCAAGCCGGTTATCATTACTAAAGTTTCAGATGGAATTAATAAGGCCGATGAATTAATAAATAGGGCCGTTCGTCTCGACGCTCCTATCTTTCACGCTAAGGGAGAAAAGGTAAATGAGATAGAAGATTCTGGTGAGAAAGAATCAATCGGTCGTCAATTCTACAAACATTTAATGAATGGCGTTTCTCATATGCTTCCATTCGTTGTGGCCGGTGGGATTTTGATTGCACTTTCTTTCTTCTGGGGTATAAATTCTGCTGACCCAAGCAGTTCAGACTATAATGTATTTGCTCAAATACTAAAAACAATTGGTGGAATGTCTTTTGCCATGATGCTACCAATTTTATCTGGATTTATCGGTCAATCAATTGCAGATCGTCCAGGACTAATAGTTGGAATAATGGGTGGGATTTTTGCTAATCCTGGTGTTTTAGCTGCTTATGCACCACAAGGCATTTTTGAAAATCTAGTACCCTCTGGTTTTCTTGGCGCTCTGATAGCGGGTTTCTTAGCAGGCGCTATTATAAGAGGACTGCAAATTGCCTTCAAGTGGATGCCTAAAACCCTTGAGGGTATGAAGGCAATCTTCATATTCCCAGTTCTGGGTATTCTAATGATAGGTCTGCTAATGCTATTTGTAGTGAATGGTCCGATGGGTGCGGTGATGACGGGATTAATGAATGCGATTGAATCAATTCCAAGAGAATGGGGCATTGTATTAGGATTTGCAGTAGCAGCTATGATGTCTATTGATATGGGAGGCCCCATTAATAAGGCTGCTTATGTTACAGGAACAGCTCTAGTCACTCAAGCTCAAGGGGCGGGTTCAGATGTTATGGCGGCAGTAATGGTTGGTGGAATGGTTCCGCCTATGGCTATTGCCTTAGCCGCTACGATTAAACCAAAAGTGTGGTCAAAACAAGAAAGATCTTCGGCCTATGTGAATTATGCCATGGGAGCTAGCTTTATTACCGAGGGAGCAATACCTTTTGCAGCGGCTGACCCTTTACGCGTTATTCCTTGTCTAGCCTTAGGTGCAGGTTTAGCCGGTGCACTTTCAATGGCTTTTGAATGTGTTAGCTTAGTTCCTCATGGAGGTGTTTTTGCGATAGCAGCAGGTGGGGTAAGCAACCCAATCATGTATATTCTATCTTGGTTAATAGGTAGTATAGTATCAGCCTTTTTACTAAACTACACCCGTCAATTAAAGAAGGGTTAATAACCCAATAGGTATATTATTAACTAAATTTTGATAAATTATATAATTATAGTTATTAGTTTATTGCTTTGTGAGAATATATAGATAGTAAAGTTTGATTAATCGCTAATCATCGCTAATCTTAGTTGAGATTATTAGAAGATGCAGCGCTTTTCAAATCAAATTCTAATCAAACTAATATGGAAATTGTTTGGAAGATTGTTTAATATTAAGGACAGGAGTGAGAAAACGATAACATTTTCTACACCCTCTTAGGAATGATTAGAAAGAATCAACCGTTCTAGTTTTGCTCTTTCTATTTCATACTAAAACAAAGTAAACTGACTTACAATCGCTGCAAGACTTAAACTTTAAAATCAAATGGCTTGACAGCGTTTTCACTAATTGGTAAAATGTAAGCAATTACAGTTTTTGAAAGTGAGGGAAGTATACTCAGAAAAACTTTATTGTTTGTCGCTTTGTACATTTTTAAGGAGGAAAATTAATGAAGAAATCGTTAAGAAAAGTAGTTGTTTCTTTTGTAACTGCTTTGACGCTAGGTTCCGCAGTATCACCATTATTGGCTTCAGCACAAGATGAAATTGTTGGTGATTTAGTTCCAGAATATAAAGCTACTTATTTAGGGGATCCTACTTCACTGGACTATACATTCTCTATGCGTGATTCAAATACAAGTCATACAGTTAACTTCATCGATGGATTATACGAAAACGACCAATTCGGTAACTACATCCCATCAGTTGCAGAGTCTCATGAAGTTTCAGAAGATGGCTTAGTCTATACTTATAAAATCCGTCCAGGAGTTATGTGGTTTGATAACAACGGTAACGAAGTGGCTGAGACAACTGCTCACGATTTTGTTACTGGTTTAAAACACGCTGTAGAGGTTCAATCAGAAATGTTACCAATCGTACAATCATCTATTAAAGGTCTTAACGACTATGTAAATGGTAAAATTACTGATTTTGCTGAAGTAGGGGTCAAAGCGATTGATGATTATACCCTTGAATATACTCTCGAAGAACCAGAACCATATTTCAACTCAAAAACAACTTATGGTATTTTATATCCAATCAATCAAGAGTTTCTAGATTCTGTTGGAGATGATTTCGGTTCATTAACTCCAGACTCAATTTTATACAATGGAGCTTTCCTACTTTCTAACTTAACTGCTAAATCTGAAATTGAATACACTAAGAACGAAAATTATTGGGATGCTGATAATGTATTCTTAGACACAGTTCAATTTACTTACAATGATGGTTCTGATCCAGAAGTATTCTACCGTCTATACAAAGATGGAGCTGTATCGTTCTTTACAGTAAATCCTACTTTACCAATCTATGACGATGTTAAAGCAGAATTCGACGGTTATATCACACAACAACAACGTCAAGGATCTTCATTCTTATTACAGTTTAACTTAAACCGTTTGAAGCATGAAGCAACTGGTAAAACTACTGAAAAGCAACATGAAGACACTCACCAAGCACTTTTAAATAAAGCTTTCCGTCAAGCAATTATGTTTGCTTTCGATAAACACACTTACATGACACAAAAATTCGGTGAAGAATTTGCTGATACAGATATTCGTAACTTATTAGTTGCACCAGAATTTGTTATGTTAGAAGAAGAGTCATTTGGAGAAGCAGTAGCACGTCACCTTGAAGAAATGAATCCGGAACTTTATGAAGGAATCAACTTGGAAGATGGACAAGATGCATTCTTCAATCCAGAAAAAGCTCAAAAATTAATTGAACAAGCAAAATCTGAATTAGAAGGCGTAGACTACCCAATTCAATTAGATATTCCAGTTCTAGAAACAGTTCCTGTGGCTGTCAACTTTGCTAAGTCTTTAAAAGCTTCTTTTGAAGAAGTTTTAGGTTCTGAAAATGTTGTAGTTAATCCAGTTCTTCTAAACCAAGATACATATTTAAACGCAACATTCAACGCTACTGTTGCTGCAGAAGTTGATTATGATATGACTAATGAATCTGGTTGGATTCCTGACTACTTAGACCCATCAACATTCTTAGATATTTATTTACCTACTAATGGTACTTTCTTAGTTCCAATTGGTTTTGATCCAATTCTTAAAGAAGCACGTGAAGCTTCAGGATTATACGAATATGCTGAATTGGTCAAAGCAGCTGATGCTATTAATGATGATTTAGATGCTCGTTACGATGCTTATGCTAAGGCACAAGCTTGGTTAACAGATTCTGCAATCGCAATTCCATTTAACACTTTAGGATCACACCTACGAGTTACTAATATTGTTCCGTTCTCTGGTCCTTACTCATTTGCAGGTACTGGTCAACGTAGATTCAAGTTCTTGAAAGTTCAATCTGAACCTGTTTCATATGAACAATGGCAAGCGGCTTACGATAATTGGTCAGCTAATAAGTTAGACGGATCAAGTGTTTCAAGTGAAGTTGGTGGAAGCAAAACTGATGAGTCTGCTTCTAAAGAAGAAACTGAAGAAGAAATGATGGACGAGTCAGCTGAAGAAACTGAAGAAACTGAAGAAATGAAAGATGAATCAGCTGAAGAAACTGAAGAAGCGGCTGAATAGTCAAAAGAAAATGTAATCTTAGATGAAAAAGGCTGAGAAATTGGCCTTTTTCATTTATTATAGGAGGATTCAAATGAAAAAATACTTATTCAAAAGAATTCTTCGGTCACTATTTTCGATTTTTATGGTTACTACTTTAGTGTATTTAGCCATTTTTTCACTGGTGCCGAGAAATTCAATCTTCAAAGATGACCCTGCAATTGCTAAATTAAAGTCACAACCCGATCAACTTTTAGAGTATCAAAATAGCGCTTTTGACCGAATGGGGTATATTAATTATTTAAATCAACGTGACTTTCAAAAGGAAGTTCAAAAAGACTATCCAGAATTTACAAATCAAGAAAGTCCCGAGAATCAAGCAATTATAGACAAATGGCAAGAAAATAACCAAAATTGGGAAGTAGGTCAACTTCCGATAAGCGGAGGCTATTTTGCTACCGATGAAGTTTCAATTGGTGCAAGGGTCTTAAATTTTTATAAAAATTTGATTGAGTTTGATCACCCTTGGCGTATTAAAGACCCGGAAAATCCTGATCTAAAGCGTGGATATCAAATCACTCACGACGCAACAGCTGGTTGGGCATTAACTGGTTCAGGTACAAAATATTACTACCAAATCTACTTCAATAATAAATTCCCATTTATCCACCAAAATTTCCTTAAAATTAATTTAGGAGTTTCATACCCTACTTTTGCAGGGAAGCCTGTTGTGGATGTTATTACGGACAAACAAGGTCGTTCAGTAACAGAAGAAATTACTATGCCAGATGGTAAAACCTTTAAATCTGCCATTAATCCTTACACACGTTACTACAAACCAACAGCTGAACTTTCTTTAACAGAAAAACGTATGTTTGAAGGTTCAAACTATGCAGGGGCTGATTCTAATAACGAAGATCCATCTATGATGATGATTTCATTTAGAAACGGCATTGCCTCAATTATTTTAATGTATACTATTGCTATACCAATGGCTATGGCTATGGCAAGATACAAAGGTCAATTGGTAGATAAGTTAGGAACTGCAATTATCACACTCTTAATCTCAGTACCTTCAGTTGCTTTCATTTTCTTTGGACGATATATTGGTAATAAGTTCTTTGGGCTACCTGATTTATTCCCAATTTTTGGACCTGGGAATATTAAATCCTATATAATGCCTGTTATTGTTTTAGCTTTATTAGCTCTATCTGGTTCTGTAATGTGGATTCGACGCTATATGGTCGATCAGCAGTCATCTGATTATGTTAAATTTGCTAAAGCGAAAGGTTTAAGTCAATCAGAAATATCTCGCAAACATATATTTAGGAACGCGATTATACCAATTGTGAACGGTGTTCCTGGAGCAATTATTTTCTCAATTGCTGGAGCCACAATCACTGAACAAGTATTTGCCATTCCTGGAATGGGTAAAATGTTGCCAGATGCAATTCTTTCTCATAATAACCCAATCACTGTTGGATTAATCTTTATATTCTCAGTTTTAGGGGTTGTCTCTATCATGTTAGGCGATATTGCGATGACTCTTGTGGATCCACGTATCCGCCTAGAAGTGAAGGAGGATAAATAATGGAAGTACAACCTAATATTAATGATGCTTCTTTTCGTTTTGTAGAAACAAATGAAAAAGAAGCTGAAAAAATTAATTCACCAAAATACTCTTATTGGCAATCGGTTTGGAGAACTTTTGGTAAAAATAAGATTGCTATTTTCTTCTTATTTCTTATGACAGCAATCATTTTAATGTCATTTATCCAACCTATTTTCTCTGGTTATGATCCAATGGATACTGCTAAAATTAATGATTTATCAGCACGCTATATTGAACCGAGTGCAAAGCACTGGTTTGGTACAGATGCTAATGGACAATCATTATTTGATGCTACTTGGTCTGGAGCAAAAACATCCATTTCAATCACAGTTTTAGCGACTTTGGTCACTACGACGGTTGGTGTAGTAGTTGGTGCATTCTGGGGAATGTCACAAAAAATAGACGTTTTCATGCTAGAGGTTTATAATGTTTTTGCTAATATTCCACCGTTATTAATTATTATGGTATTAGCCTATTCATTAGGGAATGGTTTTTGGAATTTACTTTTTGCAATGACCCTCACTTCATGGATTTTTACGGCATACTTTATTCGTGTACAAGTAATGATTATGCGTGATCGAGAGTATAATTTAGCATCAAGAACTCTCGGAACACCAGCAAGACGAATGATTTTTAAAAACATTTTGCCTTATTTAACATCAATCATTACTACAGACGTTTCCAGAGTTTTACCAGGATTTATTGCGACTGAAACTTTCCTATCCTTTATTGGAGTTGGTTTATCAGCTGATATTGTTTCTTTAGGTGGATTAATTCAGAAGTATTCCACAAATATCGCTTCAAAACCGTACTTATTCTGGATTCCTGTATCTGTTCTTGCTTTGATTTCAGTTTCTCTTTACATTGTGGGTCAAGCATTAGCTGATGCAACTGATCCTAAGAATCACATATAGGAGGCAATTGAAATGACAGAAAAGAAAAAGATATTAGAAATAAGAGATCTGGTTGTTAAATTCCAGGTGCGTGACTCTGAATTGACTGCTATTCGTGGTATCGATTTAGACCTTTATGAAGGTGAGGTTCTTGCTTTAGTAGGGGAATCTGGATCAGGAAAGTCAGTTTTAACGAAAACATTTACAGGAATGCTTGAAAAAAATGGTAGTATTCCAGAAGGTAAAGTTATCTATAAAGGCGATGAGTTACAAAATTTTACTTCAGATAAACAATGGTTAAAATATCGTGGTAAAGAAATGGCAACAATTTTCCAAGATCCAATGACTTCTTTGAATCCAGTCTTAACAATTGGAACTCAAATAACAGAGGTTATTACTAAGCATCGTAATGCTTCGCAAAAAGAAGCAAAAGAGGTAGCGATTGATTTAATGGAGCGTGTTGGTATTCGTGACGCTGAAAAACGTTTTGATGATTATCCGTTTGAATATTCAGGTGGAATGCGTCAACGTATTGTCATTGCAATTGCATTGGCATGTCGTCCTAAAGTATTGATTTGTGATGAACCAACGACTGCTTTGGATGTTACTATTCAAGCTCAAATTCTAAGATTACTAAAAGAATTACAAAAAGAATATGAATTTACAACTATATTTATTACTCATGACTTGGGTGTAGTGGCTCAAATTGCAGACCGTGTTGCAGTAATGTATGCGGGACAAGTCATTGAAACAGGAACAGTAGAAGATATCTTCTATGACCCAAGACATCCTTACACATGGGCACTTTTATCATCATTACCACAATTATCAAATCCGGAAGAAGATCTATTCTCAATTGCAGGTACACCACCTTCTCTTTATACAAAAATTGAAGGAGATGCTTTTGCTCCACGTAGTCCTTATGCAATGCAAATTGACTATGAAGCTGAACCACCTATGTTTAAAGTTTCAGACACTCACTACGCTAAAACATGGTTACTAGATCCTCGAGCACCGGAAGCTGAAAAACCATCTGTTATTCATAACCTTCATGAAAAATTGAAGAAAGTTCATGGTGCAGATGCAGCTCTTAGAGAGGAGTTAGCAAATGGAGAAAAATAGAGAAAAATTAGTTGAAGTAAACGACCTTGAAATCACTTTTGGTGAAGGCAAAGACAAGTTCGTTGCTGTTAAAGATGCCACTTTCCATGTATTTAAAGGAGAAACCTTATCATTAGTAGGTGAGTCTGGATCTGGTAAAACAACTATTGGTCGTGCAATTAATGGTATTAATAAAACTTCAGGAGGAGAAATTCTCTTTAAAGGTAAAAGAATTAATACTAAATTATCTGAAAAAGAGCGTAAAGAGCTAATTGGAAGCATTCAAATGGTCTTTCAAGATCCCTCTGCCTCTTTGAATGACCGTGCAACAGTAGAGTATATTATCTCAGAAGGCCTTTATAACTTTAATTTATTTAAAGATGAAGAAGATCGCTTGCAAAAAGTTGAGAATATGCTTAAAGAAGTTGGACTTTTATCTGAGCATATGTATCGTTATCCTCATGAGTTCTCAGGTGGACAACGTCAACGTATTGGGATTGCTCGAGCCCTTATTATGGAACCAGAACTTGTTATTGCAGATGAGCCGATCTCATCTTTAGATGTTTCTGTTCGGGCGCAAGTTCTTAACTTACTCCGTAAATTTCAACGTGAAAATGGCTTAACTTATATTTTTATTGCTCATGACTTATCAGTCGTACGTTATATTTCTGATAGAATAGCAGTAATTCGTAATGGTCGTATTCTTGAAGTTGCGGAAACTGAAGAATTATTCCGTAATCCAATTCATCCTTATACACAAGCTTTACTTTCTGCTGTACCTATTCCAGACCCAGAGCTTGCTCGTAAAGTTAAATTGAAAGTTTATGATCCTGAAATGCATGATTATTCAACTGATATACCAAAAGTACGTGAAGTACTCCCAGAACACTACATTTATTGTAATGAAGCTGAATTGGCTAAATATCAGGAAATGTATCATTAAGAGTTTAAGTCGAGGTTTTAATCTCGGCTTTTCTTTTATTATAAGTTAGTGTAAAATTAATATATCATTTAGAAATGAGGTAGAAAAATGTTACCACAAACAGGCGAAATGGCTACTTGGTTTTTGATTGTGATCGCAGCGATTGCTTTAATCGGTGGTATTGCAATGGTATACAAAGGCAATAAAAATAAGCGTTAAGCTTATTTTCAGACATCCTGCATCCCTTAGGTAGTTTAGGGGTGTATTTTTAAGCAGATTTCTTGAGTGAAAAGGCTTTATCTGTTAATATTTATGTATTAAGAAGGTCTTTAAAATGAATTCTTCTTAAAAAAGATTTAAGGAGTGGAAAAAATATGACCAAATTAAAAACAGTTATCGGTATGGTAGCAGGTCTTGCAGGTGCCTATGCGGTAGTTAATTATCTATACCCTGAAAAAACAGAGGAGTATCGTAAGAAATTATCAGAATCGAGTGTGGAAGCGCGCGATCAATTGGCTTCTTATAAAGAGCTTGCTCTTAAAAAGGGTCAAGAGTTATCTGATGTTGCTGCTTTAGCAAGTGAAGATGCTAAAGTATCTTTTTCAGAAACGGCAGAAGAATTAAAATTTTCTCTAACAAACTTGAAAAATCAATTATTTAGTTCAATTGAAGAAACGCAGCATTCTCTTGCTAATCAAAATGATGATTCTGATTTTAAAGAAGTTTTAGCTCATTCAGCTAATGAATTAAAAGAAGAAATTGGACAATCATTTGAAGAAATTCTTGAAAGTTTCGCCAATTTAAAACATGAGATTGAAGACACTACCGATATCGCAATTGAGTTATCAAAAGAAGTTACTGGTGAGTAATTTTATATAAATTGGCTTTATGTCAAATAGGGTTGATGCTATCCAAGGAGATTAAGCAACTAATGGTTGCTTGGTCTCCTTTTCTTTTCTTCTTGACACATATACTCTTGGTTATCGATGAATTAAAGCTTAATTATACAAAACATGCCATCAAAAAATTAGCCCTAAGAAAAGTTTTACGAATCAGGGGTAAGCTCGGCTTGAAACGTACAAAATTCTGGCGGAGTCACGTCGCTATAGCTCTTACGAAGGCACTGTGGGAACAATTGCTCCCAACCACCTCAATCGTCGCTTTAGTGTAAAATGAATGGCAACTGAAAGTTAAATTAGGGAAAAATTCTGCTTATTTAAGCCCTATTATGGATTTATTTAACTCTGAAATGATCGCTTGGAATCTTAGCGATCATCCAACCTTAGATTGGGTCATCAAGCCATTGACTGACGCTATTGCTATGATTAAATTGGTCTTTAGAAGCGTTATATTTGAATTTTTACAAATAAGTTAGTATGCTAAGGATAAGGAAAGTTCTAAAAGAACGATTTGTCTAAAGCAATTATTTTATAGTATTTATCACCACTATAAAGATAAATTGTACCTTAAAGCACCTTGAGTGTTAAAACTTTAAGAAAGAGGGATTTATATGAATAATGAACGAGATAAGCACAATGTTGAGCCTACTGTTGGAGGTCAGGGTAAGGTCGTTGTAAAGGATCCTACTAAAGATACTGGCAACCACACTTATACCTCACATCATGATCACCATATAGGACATCATCATCGGATAGGAGAAAACTTATCGTGGCGTGCTGTTTTCGCTGGATTAGTGACTTTCGTCGCTTTAAGCATGTTGTTCTCTTTAATTGGGGCAGCTATCGGACTTGGAGCTACTGACTTAACCGCTGTTAATCCATTAGATGGAGTTGGAATGGGCTTAATCATTTGGACGATTGTGTCATTAATTTTAAGTTTAGCCGGCGGAGGATTTATCGCAGGATACACTGCACACCGAGCTGGTATGGTTCATGGTTTCCTGACATGGGCTACAGGCCTAATTGTAGCAGTAGTATTGGCTTCATCAGCAGTGACAGGAACTTTCAATACAATTGGTGCTATGTTTGGTGCGACAACTAGTGCTGCTGGAGATGCAATAGGAAATGTTTCAAAAGCTGCAGGTAATTTATCTGAAGAAGTATTTAACGCTGTAGCAGATAACTTACAACTTGATACATCGAACTTAGACCAAGAAGTACAAGATTTACTAGAAGACACTGAAATTGAACAGTTGCAACCAGGTTATTTACAAAATCAGTTAGATGAAACGGTAACTGATATTCAAAATGCAGCTAAAAGCGTTGTAGTTGATGGAAAACCTGTTGAGCAAGCGATGAAAGATGTTTATACAAACATTGAAGATCGTATGGCTACAATTGACGAAGGTTTAGATGAAGATGCTTTATCGAATGCTATTGCTGATAATACTGATTTAAATGATGAAGAAGCAGAAGAAGCTACAGCTCACATTATGAAATCATATGAAGAAGCTCAAGCTCAAGCGAAATATTTACTTGCTAGCGCTGAAACTGAAATGAATCGCTTAGAAAGTGGAACAAAACAAGCAATTGACGAAGGTGTCGAAACAACAAATGATGTTATAAATGAAGCTTCTAAATATTCTATCTATGCTTTCATTGGATCTGTTTTGGGATTAGTAATTTCTGCCTACGCTGGTAAGATGGGTGCAGAAAAAGAATTAGAACAAGATCAAGTTGTTATTAAATAATTTAGCCTGTAATTTACAATATTAAACTAATAAAGAGTCTACTGATTATAGTGACCCAAGAAGTTGGACCAGAGAGATGAGTACATGTTGTATGTGCTTGTCTCTCTTATTTTATTGTTTTCTAAGCAGCTTGAAGATTAGCGAGAAACCTATCGAGAGGCCAGCATGAGGCAGCAGGGAACTTAAATCTACTTATGAAGATACACTTGATTCAATAAGTGAATTAAATAAAGCTCAAAACAAACTATAATTATTAATGAGTGACTTTGGAGATGAAATAGGCAAAGTACTAGCTCTGATATTGCAAGTTGTAGCTGATATCTTACAATCAATTGGAGAATAGTTTTCTAAGCTTCCTAAGCCCGCAAAAGAGTTTGCCATTGTCATGGGATTGCTGGTGACCGCCTTAGGGGTCATAGCCCCGGTGTTTATGGTGTTATTAGCCGTAGCAACTGCGGCTCAACTATTGATTTTTGGCTTTATCAAAGCCTCGTTAGCTACTATAGCTCCGATTGCTCTAACAATAGTTGCAATAGTAGGTTTTGTTTTAGTAATCAAGCAGCTCTGGGAAACTAGTGACCAATTCAGAGAGGCTGTTATAAACACTTGGGTTGCTATAAAAGAGTTTTTACAACCAATTATCCAATCTATCAGCGATTTTGTAATGAAAATATGGAGTTCAATGACAAGTTGGTGGAATGAAAACAACGAACTAATTAAACAAACGATTAATACTGTTTGGGGCTGGATAAAGACTTTTATCTCAATAATATTGGATCAAGTTTTTGCTAAGGTCAGCTTAGTTTGGGATTGATTCAAGGGGTCACTCAAACGGTATGGCCTATCATTCAAGAAACAATCAGAATAGCAATGGACTTTATTCTAGGAATCATTAAGGCAGTTATGCAATTAATCAACGGTGATTGGTGTGGTGCATGGGAGACGGTAAAACAAACGGTGTTTCATGCGTGGGAACGCATTAAATCCGGCACACAGCAAACAATCGATTCGGTAAAAACTTTATGATAAATGGATTGACTAGCGCAAAGAATAAAGCTGTGGAAATATTTAACAGTATCAAGCAAGCGATTACAGATAAAATTAATTCTGCAAAAGATGCGGTAGGGAATGCAACTGAAAAAAATAAAGTCTTCTTTAACTTCAGTTGGTCGTTACCCGAGATTAAATTACCACGACTCCCTAGATTGAGTATTACCGGTCGATTTAGTTTAACTCCACTACAAGTTCCAAGAATCTCTTAGCATGCGGACGGAGGAATTATGATGAATCATACAGTGTTTGGTATTAATGGCAAAAATATTCAAGTTGGTGGTGAAGCAGGTCCAGAGGCTATCCTACCATTAAGTTCTAAAGTATTAGGAGAGATTGGTGCAGGGATTGTTAAAGCAACTAATGTGACTAATAGCGAGAGTGGAGATACTTATATAACTGTCAATGCTGAAGTTGCTAATGACTATGATGTTGATCGTATGATAGATATCATTGAAGAAAGGTTAGGAGAAAAGGAAACTAGAACAAACGGAGAGCTAGGTTTCACATAATAAATTATCCCCTTTGGTTAATACTGGAGGGAATCAAAATATCAATTCTAAGGTCAATTCAGGATTAATTATGAGTGAGGGTAGGCTAAATCAATGGAAAATTAGTTAGATAACATTTTCAAAACTTATAAATAAAGGAAAAATAATGCTTTTTTTATCTTAATATGATAAACTTAATCATGCTTAAAGGGAGGAGGAAAAATATGACAATTCAGGGTCTGGAATTATTGCCACCTAAAGTGTCTATAGAAGAAGAATTATCGTTATACAAAAAAATTGCTATTATCAAGAGTACGATAGGTAAGTTAAATTCAGAATTGAATCACTCTCCTGTCGATGATAACCTTCTTCAAATTCTTTCATTAAAGGAGTCGGTTCAATCAACTAGAATTGAAGGTACTCAAGTAACTTTTGCGGATATGATTGATCAAGCAAATTCAAAAAAGAAGTCTAAAGAAATTACAGAGGTACTTAATTATAAAAAAGCACTAACAGTTGGTATCGAAATGATCAATCAGGGAAATCCAATCAGTTCTAGGATGATAAAAAGTTTGCACAAAGAACTTATGTCCAATGAAGCGAGAGGAACGTCTGCTTCTGCTGGTGAATTTAGAAAAATTCAGAATCACATCGGTCCAGATAATAAAATCGAAAACGCAGTTTATATTCCAATTCCTGCTCAAAAAATCGGAGAATATATGACCAATTTGGAATATTATATTAATTCAGTAAAGCATTTTAGTTTTGAAAAAGAAAAGCTTGATGATTTTAATTATTTGGATGAAAATACCGATCCATTGATTAAGGCTGCAATTATTCATGCGCAATTCGAATCGATACATCCTTTTTTAGATGGAAATGGGAGATTAGGAAGAATACTAATTATTTTGACTTGCATGCAAGATAAACTAATTGATAAGCCAGTCTTCTTCATTAGTGAGGAATTGGAAAAAGAAAGGCTGAGATACTATAATCGCTTGAATGGGGTTCGTGGAAAAAATCCAAATTGGTTTGAATGGATAGACTTTTTCCTTTCAGCCTCAAAAAGAATGGCCGATTCCTTATCAGTAAAAGTAGAGAATATAAACAATTTAGCAAGATCAGGAATTAATATTATAAATGAGAACAATTATTACATTAATCAAATATGGCTATATACCTTTAGGAATCCATTTTGTAACGTAAAGGATGTTGCTAGAGCTTTAGGCATAACGGACGCAACAGCTAGAAAGTATCTAAAGAAATTATCTGATTTGAAGTTAATAGAGGAAGATAATTCAAAGAAGAGAAACAAACTTTATATTAATTATGACCTAATTAATATTATAAGTTAGTTTTTATATTCATAGCGTAAAATTTCTTGTGTAAGCTCCGAGACTCCCTAGAAAAAGAGACCTCACTTATGTAAGATTGTA
>NZ_JBNUPM010000018.1:0-26961 GCF_050409425.1 Facklamia sp. P13064
AGCCCTCTAAATCACCATAGGTTGGTGATTTAGAGGACTTTGTCTACAGTCTGAATCAAGTCAAGAAGTCTTGACTTGATTTTTTATTATGAATGACTAGAATTTTATGATTAAACAACTTCTTCTAGTTTTCTTTTAATATACAATTTCTTTCTGCTATAATTAAAAGGTATTTATGCTACTGAAAGGAAACAACCATGAATTTAGATAATATGAAGATCCCTAACCATGTTGCAATTATTATGGATGGTAACGGTCGCTGGGCTAAAAAGCGTTTTTTACCTCGAGTAATGGGGCATAAAAAGGGAGTCGAGACCATCAAAAAAATTACCATTCGTGCACATCAACTTAAAATCAAGGTATTAACGGTTTATGCTTTTTCTACAGAGAATTGGGCGCGTCCCAAGGATGAAGTGGATTACTTAATGTCTTTGCCAAAAGACTTTTTTGAATCCTTCATGCCTCAATTAATGGAAAATAATGTTAAAGTTACCTATATTGGTAATGCTAATCGTTTACCTGAAGAAACTAAGAAAATCTTAGATCGAGCAGTAGAAAAAACGCAGGATAATAGTGGATTGATTTTAAACATTGCTTTAAATTATGGTGGACGTCAAGAGATAGTTCAAGCCATTCAAAGTATTAGTCAGGCAGTTTTAAAAAATGAAATAAAGCCAGAAGAAATTACCGAAGAATTAGTTGATCAGTCTCTAATGACTCAAGATCTTGCTTCATACTCAAATCCAGACTTGATGATTCGAACTTCTGGTGAATTAAGACTCAGCAATTTCTTATTATGGCAATTAGCTTATAGTGAATTCTATTTTACAAAGGTCTTATGGCCTGATTTTTCAACTGAAGACTTTGATCAAGCGATTGCAGCTTATAGTGAAAGACAGAGAAGATTCGGTAAAATCTCTTAAATGTTAGAAAGGAGTAGGGATCAAAATGAAACAAAGAATCATTACAGCAATTATTGGGATCTCTATTTATCTACCATTTGTCATCTTGGGTGGGAAATGGTTTAGCTATTGTATAATGTTGTTGGGTGCAATAGCCTTGTACGAAATGGCTGAGATGAAAAAAATCGATTATTTAAATGAAATAGGCTTAATATCAACTTTAGCCTTAGCCTCGGTCCTCTTACCAGAGAAATATTTTGGTCCTATTTTTTCTGAAGCAGACCCCTTGATGATTTTTTATTTAGCAGGAATGTTATTGTTGATTTTGACGGTTTATAATTATCAACGTTTTAATTTTGTAGATGCATCCACTTTAATTTTTGCTTCGCTTTATATAGGTTTTGGCTTTCGTTATTTAATAATGATTAGAGACCTTGGTTTAACGACTATTCTATATGTTCTTTTGGTGATTTGGTCAACGGATACTGGAGCTTATTTAATAGGTAGAAAGTATGGGAAGAATAAGCTGGCTCCCAGAATAAGTCCTAACAAAACAGTAGAAGGAGCTTTGGGTGGCGTAGCAACCGCTTTTGTAGTCGCTAGTATTTACAGTCTCTTTTTTACGGTTGAAATAAAAAACCCACAATATCTTGGCTTTTTAACCATTCTTATCTCTATAGCTGGTCAGTTCGGTGATTTAGTAGAATCCGCCTATAAGAGAGACTTTGGTGTGAAAGATTCGGGCAAATTACTTCCAGGACATGGGGGAGTATTGGATCGTTTTGATTCAACAATATTTGCCAGCATCATGTTTGTTGTATGGAATAACTTTTTAGGTGTTTAATTAGAAATGGAGTAAGCGATGTTAAAAACAGTTTTAGTTTTCTTAATTATCTTTTCGATTATTGTGATTATTCATGAGTTTGGGCACTTATATTGGGCTAAAAAAGCAGGCATCTTAGTGAGAGAATTTTCACTAGGGATGGGACCTAAAATCTTTTCAAAACAAGCCGAAGATGGGACCACCTACACTATTCGTGCTTTACCAATGGGAGGTTATGTTCGTTTAGCTGGTTTAAATGAAGAAGCTGAAGTTCAACCGGGACAATCTTTAGGTTTAACTTTCAATGAACAAAATAAGGTTATTAAAATTAACCTTAGTGAGACTAGTGATATCAATGAACTACCTGTTCGATTAGATAAGGCCGATTTGGTAAATGAGATGACTCTTGAAGTTTATGAACAAGGGGAAGAATTTCTTAAAACTTATCATGTCCATCCTCAAGCAGAAATCATTGAAAAAGATGGAACCATTATTCGTGTAGCCCCCTTAGCAACGCGTTATGAATCAGTTCCAGTTTGGCATAAGATTCTCACTAATTTTGGTGGGCCACTTAATAACTTTATCTTATCGATTGTTGCTTTTGCGATAGTCGGTTTAATGCTTCCAGGAATTCCTACCACTACCAATCAAATAGGTCAAGTGGTTGAGGGCAGTCCTGCTGCAGGAGCTGGTTTGCAAGCTGGGGATCGAATCACTAAAGTTAATGAAGAAGAGACCAAAGATTGGCAAGGCTTAGTGGATTTAATTGCCCAATACCCTAAAGAGACAGTACGATTAGAAATTCAAAGACAAGACCAAGTCATTAAAAAAGAACTCCAATTGGAGGAGAATGAATTGGGATATGGTTCGTTAGGAATTACCGTCAGTCAATCGACATCGCTTAAAGATCGTTTGTTTTTTGGTTTTACAGCTACCTATCGAACTTTCATCATGGTCCTTTCGGCCTTGGCTACATTATTTTCACGTGGTTTTGATTTAAATATGTTAGGAGGACCTGTGGCAATGGCTCAGGCAACTAGCACGGTTGCTAATGAAGGCTTGATCGATATGGTTGCTTTTCTTGCCTCCTTATCCACCAATCTAGGAATTGTTAATTTATTACCGATACCGGCATTAGATGGAGGGAAAATTGTCCTGAACTTAATTGAATTAGTTAGAGGTAAAGCTCTCAGCCAAGAAAAAGAAGGTTTAGTTACCATGGTAGGGGTTGTTTTAGTATTGATTTTGATGATTGCAGTTACTTGGAATGACATTATGCGAGCATTTTTCTAGGAACAAAATCCCTGTCTTTTACGGGTTTTTTTAAGTGATGCATTGTAAAATTAAATGCGACACAAGTAAAAAGAAAGGATTCATATGAGCAAAGAAAAAACTTTATTCGATGTTTTATTGGAGCAACTAAACATTACAGATCCAGACATTCTAAGTGCATTAGCAGGAGGTCAAATTGAGCAAGTGGAAGTTTTAGCAGACAGCCAACGCTGGATTTTTCATTTGAGATTCCCACAGCGGATTCACCCAGACCTCTATTACTTATTACTAACTACTATGCGACAGGCTTTTGCTCAAATAGTAGAAACCGAAATATGGTGGCACTTTGATAAGGCTGAAACTGATAATCGTCAGTTAATTGAGGATTATTGGGAAAAAATAAAAACTGTTATTATGAATGAGACACCTTTTTTAAGAGTTTGTTTACAAGATGCCTCCATTTCTTATGATGCAAGTACAAAACTATTTGAAATAGGTTTAGCGAGTCAGAGTCAAGTAGATACATTTGATAATAAATACGATCACATAATTAAAAGACACTTTGATCAAGTAGGCTTTAAAGGAATAAAAATCATTTACTATGTTGATCAATCCTTAAGCGATGCCACTCATTTAACAACTAAACAGCGTTTAGAAGAATTGGATCATCAAAACCTACTAGAAGCGATTGAAAATGAAGAGAAAAAACAAGAAAAGCAGAAACAATCAGTCAATATTAGTGAAATTAAGCCAGTAGGAAAAGACATCCCTAATATCACAGCTACTCCTATTATTGATTTGCCAGAAAATCAATACAAACAAGTAATCGAAGGTTATGTCTTCGCCAATGATATCCGTGATTTACGATCGGGAGAAATTTTATCCATCATGAAAGTGACGGATTATACTTCCTCTGTGGCTGTCAAATTAATTTCTGGACGACGCTTAACTAAGGAGCAAATTCATCAGTTTCAAGTAGGAGACTGGCTGAGAATGGAAGGGGATATGGTCCCAGATAATTATTCTGGTGAACTAGATTTTAGGCCTCGTTCGATTCGTAAGTTAAATCCTAAAAAACGTCAAGATAGCTTTGAAGGTCAAAAAAGAGTAGAGCTCCATTTACATTCTAATATGTCTCAAATGGATGCGACCAATAGTGTTTCAGATTATATTAAAACAGCGGCTCGATGGGGACATTCAGCTATAGCTATTACCGACCACGCTGGTGCTCAAGCTTTCCCAGAAGCTTATTATGCGGGTAAAGAAAACGATATTAAAGTGATTTACGGTATTGAAGCTAATATTGTTAATGATGGTGAAGCTATTGCTTATAATGAAAGTGATCATGATCTTTCAGAAGCTAATTATGTTGTTTTTGACGTGGAAACGACCGGATTATCCTCTGTCTATGATCGTATGATTGAATTAGCTGCTGTTAAGATGCACAAGGGGAATGTAATTGATACTTTCGAGGCCTTTATTAATCCTGGTCATCCACTTTCATCCTTTACAACAGAACTGACAGGCATTACCGATGCTATGCTAGAAGATGCACCAAGTGAAAAAGAAGTAATAGACAAATTTTTAGCATTTACACAAGACACCATTTTGGTGGCACATAATGCTTCCTTTGATATGGGCTTTATTAATCAAGCCTATGTGCGTCATGGCATAGCTATGAATAATTTACCAGTGATTAATACACTTGCCCTATCAAGGTTGGTAAACCCTAATATAAAAGGACACCGATTGAACAATCTTGCCAAGCGTTACGGTGTAACTTTAGAACAACACCACCGAGCTATTTATGACTCGGAAACAACGGGTCATATCTTGTTTAAGTTACTAGAACAAGCCAATGAGCAATATCAAATGACCCACCATAATCTGTTGAATAAAGAGATGGGTAAAGGTGATGCATATAAACAGATAAGACCTTTTCATGCTACTTTAATTGCTAAAAATCAAGCAGGTCTCAAAGATCTCTTTAAACTGATTTCTATTTCCAATGTGGAGTATTTTTATCGCGAACCCAGAATACCACGGTCTGTCTTAAATCAGTATCGAGAAAATTTACTTGTCGGTTCCGCTTGCTCCAATGGAGAAGTTTTTACAACCTTGATGCAGAAGGGTTATCAAGAAGCTAGTGAATTAGTAGGATATTATGATTATTTAGAAATTCAACCCCCTTCTGTCTATGACACCCTGATTGAAGAAACCTTGATTAGATCTCGTGAAGATTTGTTTAAGATCATGCAAGGAATGGTTAAGCTAGCCAATGAACATAACAAGTTACTAGTGGCTACTGGAGATGTTCACTACCTAGAAGAACGGGATTCGATTTACCGCGAAATATTACTCAAGTCTTTAAAACGCAATGCTAATCGCGACCTCCATTTCCCACCACTTCATTTTAGAACGACTAATGAGATGCTAGAAGAGTTTTCTTTCTTAGGAGAAGATTTGGCTTATGAATTAGTGGTAACTAATTCGAATAAAATAGCCGATTGGGTCGAAGACGACATTGAAGTGATCCACTCAAAACTATTCACACCAAATATTGAAGGCTCTGATCAAAAAATTCGTGATTTGGCCTATGGCAAGGCCTACGAAATGTATGGAAATCCTTTACCAGAATTAATTGAAAAAAGATTGGAAAAAGAATTACATTCGATTATCTCTAATGGATTTGCCGTTATTTATTTAATTTCGCAAAAGCTGGTTCTAAAATCCAATCAAGACGGCTATCTAGTTGGGTCAAGGGGATCCGTAGGTTCTAGTTTTGTAGCGACAATGACTGGAATAACCGAAGTTAATCCTTTAGTGCCACATTATTACTGTCCGGATTGTCATTACAACGAGTTTTTTAAGGATGGCTCAGTTGGATCAGGTTTTGATCTACCGCCTAAAGCCTGTCCATCATGTGGTAAAGATTTAAAGCGAGACGGACAGGATATACCGTTTGAGACATTCTTAGGTTTTAAAGGGGATAAGGTACCCGATATTGATCTTAACTTCTCTGGGGAATATCAACCGCAAGCTCATGCTTATACTAAAGTTTTATTTGGAGAAGACCATGTCTTTCGTGCGGGGACTATCTCCACCGTTGCACAAAAGACGGCCTTTGGTTATGTGAAGGGTTATCTTGAAAATACCATGACCCAAGTGCCTCAAGCTGAAAAAGAGCGCTTGGCTAAAGGAATTGAAGGGGTGAAACGAACAACCGGCCAACACCCAGGTGGGATTATCGTTATTCCTGAGTATATGGATGTTTATGACTTTACGCCTATACAATTTCCAGCCGAAGATATTCATTCAGAATGGCGCACGACTCACTTTGACTTCCATTCTATTCATGATAATGTGCTGAAATTAGATATATTAGGACACGATGATCCGACCATGATACGTTTCTTACAGGATATTTCAGGTATTGATCCTCAAGAAATTCCATTCTCTGATCCTGATGTGATGTCTTTGTTCTCAGGTCCTGAAGTCTTAGGTGTCACAAAAGAGCAAATTTTTTCTGATACAGGTACTTTAGGGGTACCAGAATTTGGGACCAGTTTTGTCAGAGGGATGCTGACTCAGACCAAGCCGTCAACTTTTGCGGAGTTGTTACAAATTTCTGGTTTATCGCATGGTACGGATGTCTGGTTGGGCAATGCTGAGGAGTTGATTCAAAAGAATATTGTACCCTTAGCTAAGGTAATTGGTTGTCGTGACGATATCATGGTGACACTGATGCAATATGGATTAGAAGATTCCTTAGCCTTTAAAATAATGGAACATGTTCGTAAAGGAAGAGGAATTCCTGATGACTGGCAAGCTGAAATGCGAGCGAATAATGTTCCAGAATGGTATATCGACTCTTGTCTGAAGATTAAGTATATGTTCCCTAAGGCTCACGCGGCTGCATACATCATGATGGCACTGAGGGTGGCATACTTCAAAGTTCACTATCCTAAATTCTATTATGCGGCTTACTTTTCGGTAAGGGCATCAGACTTTGATATCATTGCCATGCATCAAGGCAAGGAAATGGTTAAACATCGCTTAAGAGAAATTATGGCCAAGGGAATGGATGCTTCAGTAAAAGAAAATAGCTTGCGAACTGTTTTAGAACTAGCGAATGAAATGCTAGAAAGAGGGATAACTTTCCAAATGATTAATTTGGAAAAATCAGACGCCACTAAATTTATTATCGATGGCGAGAGTTTGATCCCTCCTTTTAGAACAATTCCTGGTTTGGGAATAGGGGCCGCTAAATCGATTGTAGAAGCTAGAGAGCAAGCAGCCTTTATTTCTAAAGAAGACTTACAAAAACGTGGTAAAGTTTCGAAAACAATTATGGAATATTTAGAAGAGAATGGTGTTTTAGCTGATTTACCAGATGAAGACCAGCTGTCACTCTTCTAACTTGTTGATGAATAGATAATATGATATACTCTATTTAGCAAATTATTCGAGGAGGAGTGGGCGGAAACGCTCGCTCTTTTATTATTCAACCAAAATAAAAATGAAGAGGTGAATTGATGAGTATTGTGATAGACAAAGTTCAGCCGCTAGTGGAGCCAATTATCGCATCCTTAGATTGTCAACTTATTGATATTGAATATCTAAAAGAAGGAAAGCATTGGTTTCTCCGTATCTATGCTGATAAGGAAGGGGGCATTGATTTAGATCATTGTGCTTTAATTTCAGAAAAAATTTCTGAAGTTTTAGACACTATGCAACCAGATCCTTTTCCGGAAGCTTACTTTTTAGAAGTTTCCTCACCAGGAGCTGAAAGACCTTTGAAAAATGAAGAGCAAATTCGGTCAGCCATTGGTGAATATGTCCACTTTGATTACTATGCCCCTCAATACGGTGAAAAACAACATGAGGGCGTTCTTTTAGATGTGACGGAGGATTATTATCTATTGAAGGTTCCAATTAAAACAGTCACTAAAGAACTTGAAATTAATAAGAAGGGTGTCGCTAAGGCAAGACTTGCTGTTAAGTTTTAGCAAGATGAGATAGGAGAGTTAAGTGTGAGCAAAGAATTAGTAAATGCCATGAAGGTTCTTGAAGCAGAAAAAGGGATAAAGCCTGAAGTTATTAAAGAAGCTTTAGAGTCTGCTTTGATTTTGGCCTACAAAAAAAATTATGATCAAGCACAAAATGTGGAAGTTATTTTTAACGAAGAAACCGGTGATATTAAAGTTTATTCAGTTAAGGAAGTTGTGGATATCAATTATGATTCTACTTTAGAAATTTCTCTAGAAGAAGCTTTGAAGATTAATCGTGCCTATGAAATAGGAGACAAGATTAAATTTGAAGTGACTCCTAAAGATTTCGGAAGAATTGCTACTCAAACCGCTAAACATGTCGTTATGCAAAGAATACGTGAGGCTGAAAGAGATATTATTTATGATGAATTTATTGTGCATCAAGATGAAATTTTAACAGGAATCATCGAACGTTCAGATGCTCGCAATGTTTATGTGAACTTAGGTAAAGTTGAAGCCATAATGCCGGCTAGTGAACAGATTCCAACTGAGCAATTTCAAATGGATGAACGGGTAAAAGTATACGTAGTCAAGGTAGATAAAACTAGTAAGGGGCCACAGATTGTTGTTTCACGCTCACATGCTGATTTCCTTAAAAGATTATTTGAGCAAGAAGTTCCGGAAATCTACGAAGGTGTTGTGGAAATAATCTCAATTGCTCGTGAAGCGGGCGACCGTTCGAAAGTTGCAGTTTCTTCGCGTGATTCTAATATTGATCCAGTTGGAACTTGTGTTGGTCCGAGAGGATCTCGAGTTCAAAGTATTGTCAATGAATTAAATGGTGAGAATATGGATATCATTCAATGGGATGAAGACCCCTCTACCTTCATAAAAAATGCTATGAATCCAGCAGAAGTGATTAATGTTGTGTTTGATGAAGATAATCATTCTTGTATTGTTGTGGTACCAGATTATCAGTTATCCTTAGCCATCGGTAAAAAAGGACAAAACGCTCGTTTAGCAGCTCGTTTAACTGGTTATAAGATTGATATTAAGTCTGAGACTAGCTATCAAGAATATTTAATTGAACAAAAAGCAGTTGAATCAACTGGACAAGAAGAATTAAATCTTGCAGAGGATTTAGATAATCTTGAAGAAATGCTTCAAGAGACTTCCAGCCAGATAGATGACGATCCAGCAGAAGCTGATTTAGAATATCGTGAATCGGCAGAGGAATCACTTGATGAAGAGCTGGAGCAAGCGTTTGAAGAAACTGAAGAATCAGAGCAAGAATAAGCACTTAATTTATTAACATCAAAGGAGGATGGAAATGAGCCAAGCGAAAAAAAGAAAAGTTCCCATGCGCAAATGTGTTGTTACTGGTGAATCTCATCCCAAAAAAGATTTAATCCGTATTGTGAGAACCCCAGAAGGTACCATTGAAATAGACCCAACTGGTAAAAAGAATGGACGAGGAGCCTATATCTCCTTGGATCCAGAGTTAGCCATACAAGCGGAAAAGAAAAAAGTTTTTAATCGAACATTTGAAATGGAGATTGATAAAGAGTTTTATCAAGAACTTTATCGCTTTCTAGACCACCAAAAGGCGCGAAAAGAACTACTATGAGCCCAGAAGAAAAACAACTCAATTTATTAGGTTTGGCTCAAAGAGCCTCTAAGTTAATTTCCGGTGACGATTTAGTCACTAAAGCCACAAAGAACAAAAAAGTTAAACTTTTGATTTTAGCGATTGATGCCAGTGATTCCACTAGTGATCGCTACCATCGTTTGGCTAGTGAAAAAAAAATAGCCATTAATCATCGTTTTACAAAATATCAAATCAGCCATGCAATCGGCAAATCACGCACAATTTGCGGCATAACCGATCGAGGAATGGCTGAAAAATTTTTATCTTATGTGACAGGAGAAAATACAATGAATAATCAATAATACAAGATAGGAAGGTGTTTGTATGAGTACTATTCGTATATATGAATTTGCTAAACAAAACAATATGACTTCAAAAGAAGTCTTAGTGCTTGCTGAAAATAATGGTTTTGAATTTAATAGCCATATGTCCTCGGTAACGCAAGAACAACAAGAACAATTAAAGAAAGCTTTACAAAATAAGAAGACTAGTGGTAAACAAACCAAAAAGGATGTTAAGAAGACGGAAGCTACTAAAGAATCAAATCAAAAAAACAATCAACACAAAGATGCCAAGCAGCGCAAGGATGAAGACAAGTCGAAAGCTTCTAAAAAGCCTTCTTCTCAAAAAGATTCTCAAGCACAAGGTCATAATACAAACCCTAACACTAAGTCTAAAAATCCTAATGAAAAGGCAGCTTCTAAGCAAAAGAAATCAACTGATAGTAAACAAGCTGTAGAGGGTCAAAAAGCAAATCAAAGCAATCAAAGTAATTCTTCAAATAAATCCACTGGTGGATCCAAAAGAAGTCGTGGCGATCGCCGTCGTGGCCGTCGTGGTAAGCAAAATAGTAACTATCAAAAAGAGTCTAAAGGCTTAACAGCTCGTAAGCATAAAGACCTTCCAGAAGCGTTCTACTATACTGAAGGAATGAATGTACAAGATATTGCTAAAGGCTTCCACCGAGATGCAACTGAAATTATCAAAAAACTATTGCTACAAGGGGTAATGGTCAATCAAAACCAGGCACTTTCTAAAGAAGTGATTGAAATTATCTGTTTAGAATATGGCGTTGAACCTATTGAAAAAGTTGTTGTTGAAGTTTCAGACTTAGATCATTATTTTGAAGAAGCTGCTGCTGATGATAATCAAAGCATTCGTCCACCAGTTGTTACAATTATGGGTCACGTTGACCACGGAAAAACCAGTCTCTTGGACTCCTTCCGCCATTCGAGAGTGACTGAAGGAGAAGCTGGTGGAATTACTCAACATATTGGTGCCTATCAAATTGTTTTAAATGATAAGCCAATCACTTTTCTTGATACGCCAGGACATGCTGCCTTTACAACCATGCGTGCACGTGGTGCAGATGTGACTGATATTACAATTATTGTTGTTGCAGCAGATGATGGCGTGATGCCTCAAACGGTTGAAGCGATTAATCATGCCAAAGCTGCAGATGTACCGATAATTGTAGCGATTAACAAAATTGATAAACCTGAAGCCAATCCAGATAAGGTAATGACCGAATTATCTGAACATGGTATTATTTCTGAGGACTGGGGTGGCGAACATATCTTTGTTAATATTTCAGCTAAATACGGGACTAATTTGGATGAGTTATTAGAGATGATTCTTCTGGTTTCAGAAGTTCAAGAATTAAAAGCTAACCCAGACCGTTTAGCTTTAGGTTCAGTCATTGAAGCGCGCTTAGATAAAGCTACCGGTGCCACTGCGACTTTATTAGTTCAACATGGTACCCTACATATAGGGGACCCAATTGTTGTGGGTAACACCTATGGTAGAGTAAGAACAATGGTCAATGATCAAGGGCGTCGTATTCGCTCAGCTGGTCCATCCATGCCGGTGGAAATTACAGGCTTGAATGATGCTCCTCAAGCAGGAGACCAGTTTGTGGTCTTTGAAGATGAAAAAACAGCTCGTCAAGTTGGAGAAGAAAGAGCTCAGAAGGCTCAAGAACAACAAAGAGACCTTAAGAAGAAAGTTACTTTGGATAATCTTTTCGAAACCTTACAAGAAGGTGAGTTAAGATCAGTTAACGTAATCCTAAAAGCAGATGTACAAGGTTCAGTAGAAGCATTAGCTGCTTCATTGATGAAAATAGATGTGGAGGGAGTAAAAGTTAATATTGTCCATCAGGCGGTAGGAGCAATTAATGAGGCTGATATTACTTTAGCTAATGCCTCATCAGCAATTGTGGTAGGATTTAATGTTCGACCAACTCCTCAAGCAAAACAACAAGCAGAAGCAGAGCAAGTAGATATTCGTCTCCATAATATTATTTACAATGTAATTGATGAAATTGAAACAGCTATGAAAGGAATGCTGGACCCTGAGTATGTTGAGGAAGTAACAGGGCAAGCAGTAGTACGTGAAACCTATTCTGTTTCTAAATTAGGCACCATCGCTGGTTCATTTGTTTTAGATGGCTTCATTCAACGCACGAGCAAGGTACGCTTGATACGTGATAACATCGTTATTTATGAAGGAGATCTAGCCAGTTTGAAACGTTTTAAAGATGATGCTAAAGAAGTAAACAAAGGATTAGAATGTGGAATTATGATTGAAGGCTATAATGATATCAAAGTCGATGATATTATTGAAGCCTATCGCATGGTCGAAGTTGAACGTAAATAAAGGAGTATGAAATGGTTAAATATCGTATAGGACGTGTTCGTCAAGAAATAATGCGAGAAGTTAATGATATTCTTCTAAAAGAGATTAAAGACCCTCGTGTTGAAGGGGTTACTATTACTGATGTAGAGCTTACAGGCGACTTACAAAATGCTACAATTTTTTATTCTACTTTAAGTGATAAAGCCGGAGAAAGACAAAAAACAAGTGATGGTTTGAAAGCAATAACTGGTAAAGTTCGCTCGGAACTTGGAAGTCGTTTAAGTCTTTATAAGGTTCCCGAAGTTAAATTTGAAAGAGACCAATCAGTAGACTATGGTAGTCGAATCGATTCATTATTAAATCAATTGCATGAATCTGAATCTTTTGATGAAGCAAGCTCAGTTCAGACTGAGCAATAATCTTAAGTTTTCACAAATCAAGAGCTGTTTTTTCACTGCTCTCATTAAATGAGAGGCGGTAAAACAGCTCTTTTATTCTTGTAGAATTAAGAATCTTGCTTGGAAGCAAGTGCCAATTAAAGTATAATCATAATTGTTATTAATAAAGGGGTTGGCTTGAATGAACGGAATTGTCGCTGTTTGGAAAGAAAAGGGCATGACGAGTCATGATGTAGTATTTAAAATGCGTAAGATTTTTCAAATGAAGCGTGTAGGCCATTGTGGGACCTTGGATCCTGAAGTTGAGGGCGTTTTAGTTGTCTGTTTAGGACAGGCAACCAAGTTAGTTGAAATACTAATGGATAGCAAAAAGATCTATCAAGGAGAAGTCACTTTAGGTCAAGCCACCGATACGGAAGATGCCCAGGGACAAGTTATTGCAAAGAAATTAGTAGAACAAGCCGTTGATGATCAAGTTATTGATCAAGCTATGGCTTCATTAACAGGCAAAATCAGCCAGATTCCTCCTTATTACTCGGCAGTCAAGGTCAAAGGGAAAAGACTCTATGAATATGCCCGAGCAGGTATTGAAGTAGAAAGGCCTGAACGTCAAGTATCTATCGACTACTTCAAGCGTTTAGCTCCGTCACAATATCACACCAGTGAAAAAAGGCAAACTTTCTCCTTTGAAGTAAAGTGCAGTAAAGGGACCTATGTCAGAACCTTAGCGGTAGATTGCGGTAAGTTATTAGGATATCCTAGCCACATGTCCCAATTAGTGCGAACTCAAGCAGCGGGTTATCGTCAAGCGGATAGTTATCGCTTAGATGAATTAAGGCAATTAGCAGAAAAAGACTCCTTAAATACAGCTGTTCACCCCATTGAAACGGCAGTTTCTGACTATGCAAAAATCCAACTAAATCCAGAACAGTTTACAGACATTAAACATGGAAAAGTTTTAGACATTAATTATTTTAATGACAGGCTTATTGAACCAACTGCCTTATTTTATCAAGACCGTTTGTTAGCAATTTACGGCCCACATCCTAGCAAAGAGAATTTAATAAAACCTATTAAGATGTTTCCAATGGAAGGAGTTTAAGCCTTGCAGACAATTTATTTAGCACATCCTTACGATCAAGAACAACTATATGACCAACCAGTCGTTTTAGCTCTAGGCTTTTTTGATGGTGTTCATTTAGGCCATCAAGAAGTTATCAAAAAGGGGCGCGAATTAGCAGATCATTATCAAGTCCCTTTAGCCGTCTTAACTTTTAACCATACTCCTCGTCTTGTTTATCAACAGATCCATCCGAATCACTACTTTTATTTAAGTGATAACCCTCGTAAAATAGAACTGATGGAGGTTAATGGAGTAGATATTTTATATATTGCTGAGTTCACTTCAGCCATGGGAGCTCAGAGTCCACAAGAGTTCGTGGACAACTACATGGTTAATTTGAATGCCGTTCATGTGGTGGCAGGTTTTGACTATACATACGGTCTGAAAGAGATAGCTAATATGCAAACTCTGGTTGACCATAGTCAAGGACGCTTTAAAATTAGCGAAATTCCTAAAAAGACAATCGGTGACCATAAGATTTCTTCAAGTGAAATTCAATACCAGCTATCAAATGGTAATATTGATTTAGCTAACCAAGAATTAGGTTACATTTATGAAACCAGAGGACTTGTCATCAATGGCTTAAAAAGAGGGAGAAAATTAGGATTTCCAACAGCGAATGTGGCAATGGATTATGGTCAGTTAACACCTAGCATAGGGGTGTATATTGTCGAAATTTGTGTTCAAGCCCAATGGTATATGGGCATGGCATCTATTGGATATAATATTACCTTTGATGATGTGAAAGAACTCTCCATTGAAGTTTATATTTTAGATTTTGACCGCATGATTTATGGGGAAAAGGTTCGTATAAAGTGGCATCATTACTTGCGTGGAGAGATTAAATTTGATGGTATTGAAGGTTTGATTAATCAACTTGAAAAGGATCAAGACCATACACGGGCGTACTTTAAATAATCAAGGATCGATAGACATAATTAGCACTTTAGAATTGAGAGTGCTAATTTTTTTAATTTTATGGGCATAATCCCTTGACAAAGGTGATGGAGGATAGTAAGATAGAGACAGTTAGCACTCGGTATGAATAAGTGCTAATAATGTGAGGTGATTGATCATATTAACAGCCAGACAACACCAAATCTTAGAATTAATTGTTCGCCTTTATGCAAATTTAGAGGCACCAATCGGGTCAAAGACTTTACTCAAGGAGAGTTTTCTTGATATAAGTCCGGCAACTGTTCGTAATGAGATGGTTGTTTTAGAAAAAAACGGCTTTCTGGTTAAGGCACATACATCAAGTGGTAGAATACCTTCTTATGAAGGCTATCGTTATTATGTAGATCGTCTGATCACTAAAATTGAGAATGATTCATGGGAGCAATCCTATGAAGCAGATCTCAAAGCAGTTAGCGAAATCTTCTTAAATCGCCGACAAGAGAATTTTAAGATGGCGAAAATTGCTGCGGATTTATTGGTCTCATTAACTGGATTACCTTGCTTGGTTTTTGGACAGAATAATGAAGAGCATCGAGTGGCTGACTTTAAGTTAGTGCTTTTAAGTAACCATCAAATAATGGCTATTTTATTATCGGATCAAGGACATGTGGAAAATAAAATGTTCCAAACCTTATATCCGGTTGAGGAAGATGATTTACGTCAAATGCGTTCAATTCTTAATTCAGAATTGCGAGGTATTACATTAGAAGATGCTTATCAGCGGACTAAATTAACTATTCCGATGATTATGCAAAGACAATTGTCAACTTCGATTGATTTTTCTCCTTTAGTTGAGAAGTCAATTCAACAAGTTAAAGGAACGCGTTATTTTGTTTCTGGCAAGAATAATCTTTTTGATTGTTTGGATCAGCGTTATTCCAACAATGAATACAAAAAATTATTCAATTTGATTGATGGATCGAATGAATTATTTGATCTCTTTGAACAACGTCAAGATGGAATCGAAGTTCTTTTCGGACAAGAGTTTGCTCCGCAAGGGATGCGTCATTTATCTTTAGTGACGGGAACCTTCACACAAGACTTAAGCAAAATGTCTTTAAGTATCTTAGGACCTTCGACGATGCATTATTCACGCATGATTGTCCTTATGGAGCAGATATTAAAAGAATTTAATCAATAAAGGAGGTCATCAAGTGACAGAAGAAAATAAAAAGAGGAATGACAAGCAATCTTCTGCAGAACTTAACGATGAAAAAGAAAAGTTAGTAGAAGATGAAGTCATTGAAAGTTCAGCAGAAAAAAATCAGGATAGTCTGAATAATGATGTAAATGATGTAAATGAAGAAACTGAAGCAGCACCAGTAGAGGAAGTTTCTTCCATTGAAGATGAATTAAGAGAAAGTATTCAGAATTTGGAGGATCGAAATTTACGCCTACAGGCTGAAATTGCTAATATGCAACGATCTAATAGTCGTGAAAGACAAGAAGCTGCTAAATATCGATCTCAATCTTTAGCTAATAAATTAATAGATGCTATTGATAATCTTGAACGCGCTTTGCAAATCAAAGCAAGTTCAGAAGAGAGTCAAGCAATCCACAAAGGGATCCAAATGGTGTATGATCAAATCTTACAAGCATTTAAAGAAGAAAAAATTGAAGTGATCAATCCCTTAAACGAAACATTCGATCCAAATTATCATCAAGCGGTAACCACCCAACCAGCGGCTGAAGGACAAGACACTGATATTGTAGTGAATGTTCTACAAAAAGGATACATCCTTAATGATCGCATCATTCGCCCGGCCATGGTAATTGTGTCCGCCTAATTATTAAGCACTTAGTTTTAACCAAAATAAATTTTTAAAGGAGTAGATTATATGTCTAAAATTATAGGTATTGACTTAGGTACAACAAACTCTGCTGTTTCCATTTTAGAAGGTGGAGAAGCAAAGATTATTACTAACCCAGAAGGAAACCGTACCACTCCATCTGTAGTAGCTTTCAAAAATAATGAGATTCAAGTGGGTGAAGTAGCTAAGCGTCAAGCAGTTACAAACCCTGACACAGTAGCTTCCATCAAACGTCATATTGGAGAAGATAACTTTAAGACTGAAATGGGTGGTAAGAGCTATACACCTCAAGAGATTTCAGCTATGATTTTACAACACTTGAAATCATTTGCTGAAGATTACTTAGGCGATAAGGTTGAGAAAGCAGTTATCACTGTTCCTGCTTATTTTAACGATGCTCAGCGTCAAGCAACTAAAGATGCTGGACGTATTGCAGGTTTAGAAGTTGAACGTATTGTTAACGAGCCAACCGCTGCAGCTTTAGCGTATGGTTTAGATAAAACCGATGCTGAAGAAAAAGTCCTAGTCTTTGACTTAGGGGGAGGAACTTTTGACGTTTCAATCCTTGAATTAGGCGATGGCGTATTTGATGTATTATCTACAGCAGGGGATAATAAACTAGGTGGAGATGACTTTGATAATAAAGTTATCGACTTCTTAGTTGAAGAATTTAAAAAAGAAAACTCTATTGACCTTTCTAAAGATAAAATGGCTTTACAGCGCCTGAAAGACGCTGCAGAAAAAGCTAAGAAAGATCTTTCTGGTGTGACTTCTACACAAATCAGCTTACCATTTATTACAGCGACAGCTGATGGGCCATTACACTTAGAAACAACTTTAACTCGTGCTAAATTTGATGAGTTAACGCATGACTTAGTAGAAAGAACTAAAGGGCCAGTTCGTCAAGCCTTGAAAGATGCTGGTTTAAGCAAATCTGAAATTGACGAAGTAATCTTGGTAGGAGGATCGACACGTATTCCTGCTGTACAAGAAGCCGTTAAGAAAGAAACTGGAAAAGATCCTAACAAATCGGTTAACCCAGACGAAGTAGTTGCTATGGGTGCAGCTATCCAAGGTGGCGTTATCTCTGGTGATGTTAAAGACATCGTTCTATTAGATGTTACGCCATTATCACTTGGTATCGAAACAATGGGTGGTGTATTCACTAAATTAATTGACCGTAACACTACTATCCCAACTTCTAAATCACAAGTCTTCTCTACAGCAGCTGACAATCAACCAGCAGTAGATGTTCACGTTTTACAAGGTGAGCGTGAAATGGCAGCAGATAATAAGACTTTAGGTCGTTTCCAATTAACTGATATTCCAGCAGCACCTCGTGGCATTCCACAAATTGAAGTTACCTTTGATATTGATAAAAACGGTATTGTGAACGTTTCAGCCAAAGATTTAGGTACTCAAAAAGAACAAACGATTACTATAAAATCTTCTTCAGGTTTATCCGATGAAGAAATCGAACGTATGGTTAAAGATGCTGAGGCAAATGCTGAATCCGATAAGAAACGTCGTGAAGAAGCTGATTTACGCAACGAAGTCGATCAAATGATCTTTACAACTAATAAGACTATCGATGAATTGAAAGATAATGATAACATTTCTGAAGATGAATTGACTAAAGCAGAAACAGCTCGTGATGAATTGAAAGCAGCTGTTGAAGCAAATGATTTAGAAGAAATGAAAACAAAACGTGATGCATTAAATGAAGTGATTCAAAATCTATCCGTTAAACTTTACGAGCAAGCTGCTCAACAAGCTCAAGCTGCTCAAGAAAATCAAACAGATGCCTCTGATGCTCAATCATCTTCTGATGATAATATTGTCGATGCTGACTTTGAAGAAGTCGACGAGTAATTAAGACATACTTTAGCAAGAGTCTAGGCTAAGTCCTCGACTCTTGTCTTTTATCAGGAGAATTAAAATGTGTAAGGAGGGACAAAATGGCAAATAAAAGAGACTATTATGATGTCTTAGGTGTATCTCGCGATGCCAGTGATGCTGACATTAAAAAGGCTTATCGTAAACTGTCCAAAAAATACCATCCGGATATTAATAAAGATGCAGGAGCTGACGAAAAGTTTAAAGAAGTTGCAGAAGCTTATGAGGTCCTAAGTGATAGTCAAAAGCGGGCTGCTTATGATCAATACGGCCATGCTTCAACGGATCCTAACTTTGGAGCCGGCTTTGGCGGTGGTGGTTTTGGTGGCTTCTCTGGTGGTGCAGGCTTTGGCTTTGAAGATATCTTTGATACTTTCTTTGGTGGATCTGCTGGAGGAGGACGAAGAGCCAATGCTCCTCGTAAGGGTAATGACCTACAATATCGTATTAATTTAACCTTTGAAGAAGCTATTTTTGGTAAAGAAACGACCATAAAATATAATCGTAATGAGGAATGTCATACCTGTCACGGAACAGGTGCCAAGGAAGGCACTGAGCCCGTTACTTGCCACAAGTGTCATGGCACAGGGACTATTCAGGTAGAACGAAACTCTCCTTTTGGTCGTGTGATGACGCAAACCACATGTGATGTCTGCGGTGGGACAGGTAAAGAAATTAAAGAAAAATGTACCACTTGTCATGGTTCTGGTATAGAATCCGTTAGTCATTCTGTTAAAGTGACTGTGCCAGCAGGTGTTGAAGAAGGTAATCAAATTCGCCTTTCAGGACAAGGTGAGGCGGGTTCAAATGGTGGACCTTATGGAGACCTTTATGTAGTTTTCCATGTTGAACCAAGTAAGGAATTTAAACGAGATGGTACGGAAATCTATTACACGCTACCCATCACTTTCTCTCAAGCGGCCTTGGGTGATGAAATCCAAGTTCCAACGGTACATGGTAAGGTGAAGTTAAAGGTTCCAGCTGGCACACAAACAGGGACCACTTTCCGCTTAAAAGGCAAAGGAGCACCGAGTGTTCGCTCAGGTTATACGGGAGATCAACAAGTAACGGTTAAAGTCGTTACTCCTTCTAAACTGACTGACAAACAGCATGAATTATTTAAACAGTTAGCTAAAGAAATGGGTGCTAATGTTAAAGAGCAAGAAGGTGGCTTCTTTAATAAGATGCGTGATATTTTTCATGGTGAATAAAAATAGGCTAGCATCAGGGTATTCAATATGCTCTGATGCTTTTTACTTGCTTAGAAAAGTTTTAAATCAATTGGAATCAAAATAAGATTGATTAGCTTCTAGATAGGAAATTTTAAAGAATAAATAAAGATTTTATTGAGTAGTTCATTTATTAAAATACCATAGTGAAAGAAAACTATTCAAAATCACTCATTTTTGATAAGATAGACCTTAGCTATTGATAAGAGGCTTGAAAAGGAAGTGAAGTCAAGTGAATATAGAAGAAATGAAGAATAGACAAGAAAGAATCCGTAATTTTTCGATAATTGCGCATATTGACCATGGTAAATCCACACTAGCTGATCGTATTTTACAACAAACACATACAGTGGCTGATCGTGATATGCAAGAGCAATTGTTAGATTCCATGGACTTGGAAAGAGAACGAGGAATTACCATTAAATTGAATGCAGTGGAACTGACTTATCGGGCTAAAGATGGCATTGATTATATTTTCCATTTAATCGATACCCCTGGTCACGTCGATTTTACTTATGAGGTTTCAAGATCTTTGGCTGCTTGTGAAGGAGCCATTCTAGTAGTCGATGCAGCACAAGGAATTGAAGCCCAAACCTTGGCTAATGTGTATTTAGCAGTGGATAATGATTTAGAAATATTGCCTGTTATTAATAAAATCGATCTGCCTTCAGCCGATCCTGAAAGGGTTCAAAAAGAAATTGAAGATATTATCGGCATCGATGCCTCAGAAGCGGTTTTTGCTTCTGCCAAGTCAGGCATCGGTATTGATGAGATTTTAGAGCAAATAGTTGAGAAAGTTCCTGCACCAATGGGAGATATAGAAGACCCCTTACAGGCTCTTATTTTTGACTCTGCTTATGATGCTTATCGTGGGGTTGTTTTAAATATTCGAGTGATGAATGGTATGGTCAAACCAGGTGACACCATCCGTCTAATGAGTAATGGTAAAGAGTTTGAAGTGATTGATGTTGGAATTTTCTCACCGAGTCCTCTCAAAAGAGACTTCTTGATGGTAGGAGATGTTGGCTATCTAACCGCAGGTATAAAGACCATTCAAGATACCCGTGTAGGAGATACTATAACCCTAGCGGATAATCCAGCTGAGGAGGCCTTGGATGGTTACCGCAAATTAAATCCAATGGTTTTTGCCGGTCTCTATCCGGTTGACTCGGCCGATTATAATGACTTGCGGGAAGCACTTGAAAAGTTACAATTAAATGATGCTTCTTTACACTTTGAACCAGAAACATCGCAAGCCCTAGGCTTTGGTTTCCGAACAGGCTTTTTAGGTTTACTGCATATGGATGTTATTCAAGAAAGACTTGAGCGTGAATTTGATATTGATTTAATTACCACTGCTCCGTCAGTTATTTACCGTGTTGAAAAGACGGATGGGGAAGAGCTTTTGATTGACAACCCATCTGAAATGCCAGATCCAACAGAGATTGATAAGATTTTTGAACCTTATGTAAAAGCGACTATTATGGTACCAAATGATTATGTGGGCGCTGTAATGGAACTATCTCAACGCAAGCGTGGTAACTTTATTACGATGGATTATCTGGATGATTTCCGGGTAAATGTAATTTATGAACTACCAATGGCTGAAATTGTGTATGATTTCTTCGATAAGTTGAAATCATCAACCAAAGGCTATGCTTCCTTAGATTACGAATTAATTGGCTATAAAGAGTCTAATCTAGTAAAATTAGAAGTTTTACTTAATTCTGATGTCATTGATGCCTTCTCGATTATAGTGCATAAAGATTTTGCCTATAATCGCGGTCGTGCTTTAGTTGAAAAACTAAAAGGGATTATCCCACGTCAAATGTTTGAAGTACCTGTCCAAGCAGCTATTGGACATAAGATCATCGCACGAACAACCATTAAGGCTTATCGAAAAGATGTTACAGCTAAATTATATGGTGGGGATGTCTCCCGTCGTAAGAAGTTATTAGAAAAACAAAAAGAAGGTAAAAAGCGGATGAAATCAGTCGGTAACGTTGAAATTCCACAAGAAGCTTTCATGGCTGTCTTACAAATGGATGAAGAATAAAAGAATAACGGTTCATAAAAACCTATCTTTGAGAATTCAAAGATGGGTTTTTCTTATTACTATAAAGCAATATTAATTTTCATTTTGAACCAACCTCTTTTAGAGAACGTAAGTAAGCTACTTTTATGATAAATAATCAATTAAAATCTTTTTAAATAAGTATAATAAAAGTTTTTGTTTTCAGAAAACTCACTGTCTTTTCATAAAATATTGAAATGCTACAAAGTGATGTGTATAATTTTAAATTAGAAAGCGCTTTGATAAAGGAGGTTATTGAATGATTGAAGGAATAAAAGGGGAATTAATTGTTTCTTGTCAAGCTTTAGAAGATGAACCTTTGCACAGTTCTTTTATCATGTCACGAATGGCCTTAGCTGCTAAAGAAGGTGGAGCTAAAGGTATTCGTTCGAATTCAGTTGAAGATATTAAAGCAATTAAAGAACAAGTCGATTTGCCAATTATTGGCATTATTAAACGGGTTTATGATGGAGCTGATGCTTTTATTACACCTACGATGACTGAAGTGGATGAGTTAATGCAAGCAAGGCCGGAAATCATAGCAATTGATGCAACTGCATCTACGAGGCCATACGGAGAATCATTAAGTGATTTAATGGTAAAGATTAAAGAAAAGTATCCCCAACAAAAGCTGATGGCTGATTGTTCAACCTTAGAAGAAATGAAAATGGCTGAACAAATTGGTTTTGATTATATTGGTACAACCTTGGTAGGTTATACTCAACAAAGTAAGAAAGATAAGATAGAAAGCAATGATTTTCAACTCATCCGTCAAGCGGTTGAAACAATCAACAAACCAATTATTGCTGAAGGTAATATTGATACTCCTGAAAAAGTAAGACACGTTTTAGAGCTTGGGGTATATAGTGTAGTAGTTGGTTCAGCTATCACTAGACCTCAATTAATTACAAAAAAATTTGTCGAAGCTATTCATAACCAATAGATTAATAGGGGGAAATAAAATGACAAAAAAAACAGCTAGAGAAATCAAAGGTATTATCTCAGCCCTCTTGGTACCCTTTGATTCAAAGGGCAAAGTTAACGAAGCAGGGCTACGTCAAGTAGTCCGTCATAATATTGATAATATGAAGGTAGCAGGGCTATATGTAGGAGGCTCAACTGGTGAAAATTTCTTATTAGATATGGCCATTAAAAAACAAATTTTTGAAATTGTTAAAGATGAAGTGAAAGACCAAGTGAAACTCATTGCACAAGTTGGTGGTCCCAATGTTTATGAAGCAATTGAACTCGGTAAATTTGCGACAGATTTGGATTATGACGCAATTTCAGCAGTAACTCCTTTTTATTATAAGTTTTCATTCGCTGAGGTTAAACAATATTATAAAGATATTACAGAAGCTGTTGATAATGACTTAATTATTTATTCAATCCCAGTTCTTACAGGTATTAATATGGGGATGGCAGAATTTAAGGAATTATTTGAATTAGACAATATTGTTGGTGTTAAGTTTACTGCTGCAGACTTTTTCTTATTAGAACGATTACGTAAAGCGTTTCCAGATGTACTAATCTATTCAGGTTTTGATGAGATGCTTTATCCAGCTGCTATCTATCATGTTGATGGAGCAATCGGATCGACATATAACGTAAATGGTTTGCGAGCTCGTGGCATTTTAGAAGCTGTCAATGAGGGCAACCATGAGAAAGCACTTAAGCTACAAAATGAGAGTAATGATTTAATTGAAGCAGTGCTAGCAAACGGTTTATATCCAACTCTTAAAAGTATTTTACAATTACAGGGTGCGAATAAAGGGGAGTTTTTAAGTCGTAAACCGATGGCTTCGATGACAGCCGACCAAAAAGAAGAAGCAGAACGAATTTTTAAAAATTATTTATAATTAATTAAAAAGACTTAGGTAATTAAAGAATATTTTATATAGCGTTATGCTTCACTAAGCATGTGAAATTGAAAAGGAGTTTAACTATGGCACAAGAAGGCTTTACAACAATCGATTTTATTATTTTAGTTATTTATTTAGTAGCTGTTTTGTTTGCTGGATTACTGTTTTCTAAGAAAGATATGATTGGTAAAGAGTTTTTCAAAGGAGATGGCTCAATCCCTTGGTATGTAACTTCGGTTTCTATTTTCGCAACCTTGTTAAGTCCGATTTCTTTCATGACTTTAGCAGGTAACTCCTATAAGGGAACTTGGTTATTGTGGTTTGCGCAATTAGGGATGATTATTGCAATTCCTTTTGCTATAAAATTTTTCCTGCCTATTTATGCCAGAATGGATATTGATACTGCTTATGATTATTTAGAGCAACGGTTTAACTCTAGACTTTTGCGAGCAATCGGTGCTATTTTGTTCATTATCTATCAAATTGGTCGTATGTCTATTATTATGTATCTACCCTCTGCTGCTTTAGCCACATTAACTGGAATCTCAGTCAATTGGCTAATTGTGGTAATGGGTGTAATTGCGATTATTTATTCTTATACTGGTGGGATTAAATCAGTTTTATGGACCGATTTTATTCAAGGATCTGTTTTGTTAGTAGGTGTTGCTGTGACTCTAGGCTTTTTAGTCAAGGACTTAGACGGCGGTTTCCAACCAATCATGAATTTGTTAGCTAAAGACAAATTTATTGCCCCTAACGAACCGATTTTTGATCCGAACCTTTTAAAATCTTCTATCTTTTTACTAGTTGTTGGCGCTGGCTTTAATACACTGTCATCTTATATTTCAAGTCAGGATATCGTGCAACGGTTCACTACCACTCAAGATATTAAAAAATTGAATAAAATGATGTTTACCAATGGTGTCTTATCTATTTTTATTGCGACTATGTTTTATCTTATTGGGACGGGATTATTCGCTTATTATCAATTACAAAATCCGAGTGATCCTGGCGCTTTAGTAGCTCAAGATCAAGTGTTTACTTACTATATAGCCTATCGTTTACCAGTTGGTATTACCGGTGTTCTTTTAGCAGCTATTTTTGCTGCCAGTCAATCAACTCTATCGACAGGTTTGAACTCTGTCGCTACCTCATGGACATTGGACATACAAGAGGTGATTTCTAAGAATTTAGATGACGCCAAACGAACTCAAATTGCGCGTTGGATTTCTTTAGGCGTTGGAATTTTCTCCATTATTATCTCAATTATTCTTGCACACTCTGATATTAAATCAGCCTATGAATGGTTTAATGGATTCATGGGACTCGTTTTAGGGGTTCTAGGTGGAGTCTTTATGCTAGGGGTATTCTCTAAAAAAGCTAACAAAATTGGTGCTTATGCTGCACTAATTGTTTCAAGTTTAGTAATGATTTTCATTAAATACGGTCTTCCTGCAGAAAAGGTAAGCATTTGGGTTTATTCGCTTATTTCAATAGGCGTATCTTTAATTGTCGGTTATCTTGTATCGATAATGGTTAAAGATGAGACATCGACTGCTCCAAAATTCACCACTGTCTATGATATTTCTGAGATTAAAGCGAATAATGACTGGTTGGTAAGACATTAATGAAACTTTATGATTTAAATCAAATAGATCAAATCAAGCGAGAAGCGATACTAAGAGTCATTAACTTTTAAAAGAAAATAATGACTTAAGTGATTGCCAGCTTGGCCCCATATGGTTTCCGATGACTTTTATTTTAATATCTTAGAATAGGAGATTACGACAGATGACCATAGAGTTTGGCAAAGTTATCCTAGCTATCTTGATGTATTTGTTCCTACTAAAGGTCAGGAAAAAATTTGGCATAACTTTAATGGAAATGTTCAATGAAAAGATTATGTAGAAAAGGATGGCTGGCAAAAACCTCACGCTCAACCATTATCGGAATGAATCATTCAGCCTGGACAAATCTTAGTTTTTGATCGTGAAGATGTTCAAAATTGTTGACCAGATAGAAACAATTAAAAAAGCTGTTTTTAAGGGGAAATATAAAATGTGTAACATTTTAAGTAGGGAAAGGGCTAAGCGTCTTTTCCCTATTTTTAAGGTGGTAGGTAAGGGAAAAAATGAATAATTAGTAATAAGGCCATTAAATGATGACTACTCTAAAAATAGAATAAGATATATTATTTCTATCACTGTAATTTTGTATAAGAGGAAGTGAAAAAATGCATATACTAGCGATTGATATTGGCGGTACAACGATAAAAAGTGATGTTTATGATGAGAAGGGGCATTCTTTTAATTATTTTAAAGAAGAGGAAACACCGATAGATTCCTTAAAAAAATCAAATCATATTATGGAATATGTTTTAAATTTAGTTGGTGAAACGATTAAAAGTCTTAAGCAAATCAACAAAAAATTAGAGGGGGTTGCTATTTCTTCAGCAGGGGTAGTCGATCCTGAACAAGGAAAGATAGTTTATGCAGGTTATACAATTCCTGACTATGTAGGAACTGATTTTAAGCAAGCCATTAACCATCACTTTGATTTACCTTGTGTTGTTCTAAATGATGTCAATGCGGCAGCTTTTGCTGAATTTTCAATTGGAGCTTTTGCACGCAATAGTTCATTAGTTTGTTTGACTATTGGCACGGGTGTTGGCGGGGCTTTAATCCTTAATGGTCAATTGTATCATGGAGAAGGTTTTTCTGCCGGCGAAGTTGGTTACTTACCTGTTAATGGTAAAAGATTTCAAGATGTAGCATCGACGACTGCTATGCGTCAATACTTTGAACAGCTCACTGGAGAAAGTAATACTAATGGAAAAATAATTTTTGAAGCCTATAAAACTAATCATCCAGCCGCAATCGAAACAATTAACTGGTTTGCTGAAAACTTTTCAGAAGGATTACTTCCAATTATTTATTTGATAAATCCAGAGTACATTGTTTTAGGAGGTGGTATTATGAATCAACATAAAATATTGTTACCAATTATTTTAGAAAAATTGGCTGCAAAAATTGAAAATAATATTTTTCTGCCTAAAGCTATCCTAGCTGCAAAGTATAGTAATGAAGCTGGAAGAATTGGAGCTCTTTACTACTTTATTAAAAAGTATGGGTTTGTTCTACAAATTAAAAACTAACTCAAAACTATTCTTATGAATTGACCCCAAAAGTTCGAGTTAAAAACTAACTTTTGGGGGTCCTTTTATGTCTAAAATAGGCTTCTGAATTGAAAATGAAAGTGATTGAAGGGTATTTAGAAGGAAAAGTAGGTTACTAGGCTTTAACAAAAAATAGGGGATTCCTTCACCTTCTTTAGTCAAG
>NZ_JBNUPM010000019.1:0-24455 GCF_050409425.1 Facklamia sp. P13064
TATCAAGATTATATGTGTCAGGAAGAAAAGAAAAGGAGACCAAGCAACCGTTAATGGCTTAATCTCCTTAGATAGCATAACCCTATTTGACATAGAGCCAAAATCAAAAGACTAGTTACTAACTCGCCTCTTACCTCAATCAGGGGTTTGTTCTTTAACTAGTCTTTTATTTTCTTCTATTATTCTTTATTCCCAGTGGTTAGCCACTATTTATAGCATCAAAATCGTATCATGAACCACTCGTACCCTTAGAGTAGTTAGTAAAATCAAGGGTTACAAAATCTCGGGACCTATTCCCACTCAATCGTTCCTGTCGGTTTTGGTGTGAAGTCATAAAGTACACGACTCACGCCTGGCACTTCGTGGGTAATGCGATCAACAATCTGTTGCATAAGATCGAATGGAATGTTTTCGACGGTTGCTGTCATTGCATCTTTGGTATTGACAGCACGCACAATGACTGGCCAATCGTAAGTACGCTTACCGTCTTTGATACCAGTTGATTTAAAATCAGGTACCACGGTAAAATACTGCCATACTTTTTCAGCCAGACCGTTCTTAGCAAATTCTTCGCGTAAAATTGCATCTGATTCTCTGACTGCTTCTAAACGGTCACGAGTAATTTCGCCCAAACAACGAACGCCTAAACCTGGTCCTGGGAAGGGTTGACGGTAGACCATCTCATGAGGGAGTCCCAAAGTTTCACCAACTATACGCACTTCATCCTTGAAGAGAATTCGCACAGGTTCTACTAATTCAAAGTTCATGTCTTCTGGTAAACCCCCCGCATTGTGGTGAGCTTTGATGCCGTCTTCACTTTCTAAAATATCGGGCCAGATAGTTCCTTGAGCTAAGAAGTCTACGCCTTCTAACTTGCGCGCTTCTTCAGCAAAAACTTCGATAAATTCATTACCGATAATCATCCGCTTTTCTTCAGGATCAGTTACGCCTTCTAATTTCGTTAAGAAGCGCTCCACACTATCTGAATAAATTAAGTTGGCATCCATTTGGTTTTTAAAGACTTCAACCACTTGTTCTGGCTCGCCTTTACGCAATAAGCCATGATTGACATGGACACAGATTAATTGTTTGCCAATGGCTTTAATTAATAATGCAGCTACTACAGAGGAATCCACGCCTCCCGATAATGCTAATAGAACTTTCTTGTCGCCTACTTGTTCTCTGATTAAGGAAATTTGTTCTTCAATAAATTTCTCAGCCATCTCTGGGCTTGAAATACGCTCCATAGCTTCAGGTCTTCTTACTTCTACCATTGTATTCCTCCTAAATTTTATCTCTTGCGTTTATTCTATCATGCTTCAGCGAATGAAAGTATGTTTTTACAAGTTTTTATTCGGAATTTATCCTTTTTGTTCGCCTTTTAAATCTATTCGGCCAAAAGATAAGTTTTAGTATTTTTTAACGTGAATATGGTCGATATAGTGATTAACCGACTTATGCAAGACCACATCCGCTCGTGAACGAGTTGGCTTAATATGTTGGATTAAGTTAGGCAAGTTGATGGTAAACCAAACATTATCTGCATAAGCGATGGCTTCTTCTCGACTCATATTACTCATTTTATGATAATAATTAGAAGAATCTGTTTTCGCCATTTGTAAGTGAACCAAGAATCGCTCAACAAACCACTTATGGATTAGTTCTTGTTCAGCATCCATATAGATCGAAAAATCAAAGAAATCACTGACATAGATTTGTTGATTGGAAGGAAGTTGCAAAACATTAATCCCTTCCACAATTAAAATGTCCGGATTATTGATGATTTGATACTGACCTTTGACAATGTCATAACATAGATGGGAATAGGTCGGTACTGAGAAAGGAGAAGTCTGCGTCTTAATATGAGTCATAAATTCTAAGAGTAAGGACATATCATAGGACTCTGGAAAACCTTTACGGTGTAGCATCCCTCTTTGTTCTAGAACCTCATTTGGATAGAGAAAACCATCGGTAGTGATTAACTCCACTTTCCGTTTAGGGAAGGTTTCACTTAGCAATTGATGGAGCAAACGAGCCGTCGTTGATTTGCCAACAGCTACTGAACCTGAAATTCCAATGATGAAAGGCACCTTGCGGTATGCAAATGGGTCCACTTCCCCCATGGCAAAAAATTCCTGTTTAGCCATATTGTATTTCATGGTATGTTGAAAATCTGCTTCAATATAATGTAATAACGGACCATAAATTTCTCTAACATCTGTTTGCGTCAAACGGTCTTGGAGCGACACTAAACTAGCCAGCTCATCAATCGGTAAAATCTCTAAATTTTCCGATTGGAAAGCTTGCCATTCTTTACGATTATAGGTGGCATAATAATCGTTCATTGCAAAATACATATCTTCCTCCTACTGAAGTCTCATAATGAATTAATACAAACTTCTTGTAATATGTGTTAAAATACTCCAATGAAACAGTATTTTTTAATGGTTAATTTGGCTCTTATTTTAGCATAAGCGCTACCATTAATATATATCTTTTACAGAAAGGAGCTAGTTCATGAACCATTCATTCGGTAAACCTCATTATTCTTTGAAATCAACTTCAAGCAAAAAAAATAAGCTGGGCCTTGGATTTGCTCATTCTAAAATTATTTTAATGGGTGAACATGCCGTGGTTTATGACTATCCGGCCATTGCCATTCCTTTCAAACCCTGTCAGGTAAAAGTCCAAGTGACACCTTCTGCTTACGCTTATTCAACCATTGACTGTCCTTATTATAAGGGAGCTTTTGAACAAGCACCGGATCATTTAAATAATTTAAAGATGGCTTTAAAACTAACCTTAGACTCCAAACAACTACCCAAAAGACCACTTCATATTGAAATTCTATCTGAAATACCACAAGAGCGTGGTATGGGATCTTCAGCAGCTGTTTCTGTGGCTTTAATTCGAGCGGTTTGTGACTATTATGGTAAGACCATCAAGGATTATCACTTACGCATGATTACAAATGAAGCAGAAGTGATTGCCCATCAATCGACATCGGGGATAGATACCCTAGTAACTTCTTCCAATCGATCTATTATATACTGTAAGAGTCAGCAAGCTCGTGATTTTGATTTGGACTTAGAAGCTTATCTAGTAGTGGCTGATTCCGGTCAAGTTGGCCAGACCAAATTAGCTGTCAATCACGTTGCCCAACTAAGACAAAGTAAGGCTAGCTTTGTTAATGGCGCTATGGAAACGATTGGTTTTTTTGTGCGTCAAGCCTTCCTAGCGATTCGTAAAAAAGATCCACTTGAACTGGGTCGTTTAATGACTTACAACCACTATTATCTCAACCAATTAGGTGTTTCCAACCCTTCCCTTGACCACATCGTCAATGCCGCTTGGTTAGCTGGCGCTTTAGGAGCTAAATTAACCGGTGGTGGCATGGGCGGTTGCGTGATTGCCTTGGCTAAAGATCAAACTCATGCCCAAATGATTGCTGAATCGATGGAACAAGCCGGTGCAGAAAAAACATGGCTACTTAACCTTTCAAAAGCAGAACAAGCAAAGGAGTCACATCATGACTAAAGATTTTATTGCTAATTTTCAAGCCCATACTAATATTGCTTTAATCAAGTATTGGGGCAAACGCAATCAAGACTTGATGTTGCCAGTTACCTCTAGCCTTTCTTTAACGCTAGAGGCTTTTTATACGCAAACACAAGTGCATTTTTCTAAGAGTTATGACGAGGATCAATTTATCCTAAATGATCAAACTCAATCTATCCAAGAGCGGCAAAAGATTTCGCGCTTTTTAGACCCGTTTCGTCAAATCAAGAACACGGATTTAAAAGCACGAGTAATTAGTTACAACCACGTCCCCACTGCAGCAGGTCTAGCTTCATCGGCCTCAGCCTTTGCTGCTTTAGCCTGTGCCTGTAATGAGGCCTTAAATCTCAATCTATCTCAAGAAGAACTTTCAATCATGGCCCGCTTTGGTTCAGGCTCTGCCTCTCGCTCTTTATTTGGCGGCTTTGTGGAATGGGAAAAAGGACAAGGTGAGGACTCTCAATCGAGTTTTGCTCGTGCTTTTGATGATGCCGATTGGGACATTGGCATGATTGCTTTAGTAGTCAATCATAAGGCTAAAAAGTTTTCCAGCCGTCAAGCCATGCAACACACCATTGAAACTTCGCCTTTCTACGCTTTATGGGCAGAGGAAGTAGCTAAAGATTTAGCATTAATTAAGGCAGCCATTAAGGCTAGAGATATTCAAAAAATCGGTCAAATCACTGAACATAATGCCATGAAGATGCATGCAACCATGTTGGCAGCTAATCCAAGCTTTAGCTACTTTCAAGCGGAATCCTTAAAGGCCATGGAAGCCGTTCGCCAACTGAGAAAGACTGGCTTAACTGCCTACTTTACCATGGATGCGGGACCGAATGTTAAAATCATCTGTCCCTACAGTCAAATTCCTGCCATTCAAGAAAAGTTGAGGCAAGACTTTCACCCGCAAACAATTATTGTCTCTCGCCCCGGACCTCAACCCTTCTCAATTCCGCTTATTAATCATTAGGAGGATCGTCATGAATCCTAAGCATTGCCTTCAATCATCACAAACTCAAACCATAAAAATCCCTGGCAAACTCTATATTGCTGGTGAATACGCTGTTTTGGCGCCTAAGCAAGCAGCTATCTTGATTGCGGTCGACCAGTACCTTGAGCTGACAATCCGTCAAAGGACTAAGAAAGGCTGGCTGATTGAAAACCATCAAGGAGGCTATGCGCCCCTTTGCTTAGAAACAGATGATTCGCACTTGAGAGTTGCAGAAGACTATTCCCTAGAAGAAGATCAACTGGACCAGTGGCGTTACGTGATAGAAGCAGCTAAGGTGACCCACACCTTCTTACAAGAATCGAACTTTAATAGTCGAAACTTTCATTTACACATTCGATCACAACTATTAAGTGACTCGGGTAAAAAATACGGTCTAGGCTCTAGCGGTGCCGTAACAGTCGGTACCATCCAAGCTATACTTAACTTTCACAAAATCAAGCTTTCAGCTGAGAGGCTCTACCGCCTAGCCGTTATCAGTCAACTGCGTCTAGGAGCTTCTGGTAGCTTTGGCGATATCGCTGCTAACGCTTTTGGTGGTTGGACCTATTATATGGCACCTGATCGCAAGCTTTTAAAAGAAATGATCGCTAACGCTCCTTCGATTACGGCTTTATTAAAGCAAGAATGGCCAGATTTAATAATTGAAAACTTAGCCGTTTCTAAAGACTTGCAAGTCCTGATTGGCTGGACTCAGCATACGGCTTCTACCGACAATTTGGTCAAACAATTAAAAGACCAAATATCTGCTCAGCCACAAGCTTTCCAAGCCTTTATAGATCAAGCCCCTGCAGTCGTTCGTCAATTAAAAGATGGACTAATTAATAATCAAGCAGACCTGATCCAACAAGCCATCAGTAATTACCGTAACTTACTACTTGGCTTAGGTAAGGCTTATAACCTATCCATTGAAACGGCTGCTTTAAATCAGCTGATTGAAATTGGTAATCAACATGGCTATGCTAGCAAGAGTTCAGGGGCTGGTGGTGGAGATTGCGGTATTGCCTTAGGTTATGATATAAATACCAAGGAGAGCATTCTCAAGCAATGGAAAGTTCAAGGAATTGTGCCCCTAAATCTTCAAGTGGCCCCACAATCAAGCTCAGAAAGGATTGAATAGATAATGACTTCTTCTTTATCGACCAATCGTAAAGATGACCACCTGCGTTATGCTTTAGACCAACAAAAGACTAGAAAAAATAATTCCTTTGATGACGTCCGTTTTGTCCACCATTCACTGGGTCGTCTTCATATCCATCAAATTGATTTATCCACTCAATGGGCAGGTAAAAAACATTCTTTACCTTTTTATATAAATGCTATGACAGGTGGCAGTCCTAAAACAAAAAGTTACAATCAGCATTTAGCCCAAGTTGCTGCAAGTACTGGTTTAACCATGGCGGTCGGCTCTATTTCAGCTGCCCTTAAAGACCCTCAAGTGGCTGATTCCTTTACCATTATTCGTCAAATGAATCCCCAAGGCTTTATCTTAGCCAACCTGGGAGCCCATCATGATCTGGAAAATGCCAAAAGAGCCGTCGACTTAGTTCAAGCCGATGCCTTACAGATTCATTTAAATACCGCTCAAGAGGTTGTAATGCCAGAGGGGGATCGTGATTTTTCAAACTGGAAAGAAAACATTCAAAAAATCGTTGATGACCTAGGGGTGCCTGTTATTGTTAAAGAAGTTGGCTTTGGTATGAGTCAAGAGACCCTTCAAGAACTAAAGGAATTAGGGGTCCAAACGGTGGACCTAGGTGGACGTGGTGGCACCAACTTTGTTCAGATTGAAAATCAGCGCAATGACCAGCTAGACTTTTCAAGCTTGACCAACTGGGGGCAAACCAGTGTAGAAGCTTTGCTAGAATCGCTGAATTTTCAAGATCAAATCAACATTTTAGCTTCGGGTGGTATCCGCGACTTTTTAGACATCGTCAAAGCTTTAGCTTTGGGCGCTAAAAGTTGTGGGATTGCAGGCAAATTTCTGCATTCGGTGGACCAATTAGGTGTTGATGCGACCGTTGATTGGGTAGGTGATTGGGCCTCAGCCCTTAAACGAACCTTACTCCTCCTATCGTGTCAATCAATTGAAGATTTGCGCAAAACAGATTTAATCCTCAGTGGCGAAAGTTACCATTGGGCTACAGCCAGACAGCTTGATGTCAACGCTCTTGCCCAACGCAGTCGAAAAAGCGAAACTTTCAAGACTTAATTTTTTTAATGTTTATTTTTGTTAGACGCTAAGACATAAGCATGCCCATTTTAGAAGCACCTTGTGTAACATATGTTTGACAACTCTAGAGTTTTCTTAATAGTTTTTATTCGTCTAATTCCCAATATCCATTATTACCACTTCCAATATATCTTAGGTTTTCTATTTCTTTAATTCGTCTTTCAATAGTTTTTTCACTTACACCAGCTTGTTCAGCTATTTCTTTTCTTGTTATCTTATTGTTAGCTCTTATCTTATCTATAATAAAGTCTATTAAATCTTCCTTGGACTGAACGACATCGTGAGCGTCACCGTGAACGACATCGTGAGCGTCACCGTGAACGACAGTCTCCCCACCCACTTTTTTCGTGGCAATTTCCTTAAGAGGAATGATGGTTTTAAAAATATCTCCTTCTTCAAAAACAGGTTCGGCTCCTGAATAAAGTTTTGCGTATTTATAGGTGTTTCTCATACCAGAGCCTAGTTCATCAGCAATTCCAATTTCTCGAAAGACTTTTGATATAGGTGGGTTTTTTGGAAAGGGTTTAAATCTTTTTATATCCAAAACACCTAAACCATGGGCTAGATTACTATTTTCAACTAAGATTTTTTCATCATCTATAATCATCTTGGCTGGAAAGCCACTAGAATAATCCCTATGGGCTAGGGTGTTGGATATTATCTCCCTTAAAATCATATCTCTTGCATTAACATTTAAAGTCCCGTCTAGAACAAATAAATCATTTAGATGTTTTTGCCCAAAGGCTAAAAGTCGATCATAGGAATCAATGAGGTTGGTTATCACCACATCTCGATCATCATAACGGTCTTTATTTACAACTCGAAAGATGGCATCTGTCTTATGTTGAGGTAAAACAGACATAATAGTAGAATCCTTCCCAAATAAAAGGATTCCTGCCAAAGTAATCCCCTCTTGGTTACTTTCAGGGTCAAGCAAGATTAAATTGGTGCTTCTTAAGAGTTCTTCATTATCCATGGTATCCCATAGGTGGTTTTGATTACGACTTAGGGCTTTTGTCCTAGCCTTGTTTATGACTTCTTCATCTAAATGCTCTAAACCTATCTTGGGATAGACCTTATTTACAAAATAAGACCCTTGCTTTCTAGCATAGAGTTTGTAAACCTGTTCTGACTGGTCTGTGATGTTGATATCTCCTTCATGTGACCTGTCCCAAATTCGCCCATTATGCCTACATACTTGAGAGCCTCTTGGTACTCTGATATAAATTAAGGTCTTACCATCGATATCCATTGTTTTGGGAACTAAATAAAGGGGTGGATTTATTTTTTGAGGATTATTGATGGCAGTCGTAAAATCCTTGATGATCTTATCAACTTTTCCTGGATTGACACCAATCATTTCTCGATTATCTTTTACCCCTAAGATGATGTAACCACCATCTCGGTTATTAAAGGCACAGACAGAGTTAAAGACATCCTTATTCAAGTCATTTTTAGCTTCCTTGAATTCAACATTTATGGTTTCTCCCTTATGAATTAGTTCTAGTATCTCATCAGGACTCATCTTCTTCCCCTCTGCTTTCTTCTTTTATCATATTTTCTTCATAGGCTAACAAATAATCCTTAGAGTTTATTATTTGAACCTTTCCTTGATTGACTAGAAAGCTAACTCGATCACCAGGAGCAATTCCCATAAGATCCCTTACTGCCTTTGGAATCGTCACCTGTCCCTTAGCCATTACCTTTGCATTTTCAATAAAATTATCCATTAGATCCCTCCTACTTTTCCTACTTTTAATTATACTGAATATATAACAAAAAAAACAAGAAGGTCTTATTGTTCATTAGCTTTATTTTTTCTTGTTTAACTATCTCATTTACTATGACTTCCAATACATCTACCACAATTGAATTACCAGCTTGTTTATATAAAATACTTGAAGTGCATTTTTTCTTCTTGGATGGGTCTTTTCAAGTATATCTATATCCTTATCATCAAATCCCATTAATCTTAAACATTCTCTTTCTGTTAAATACCTAAATTTTCCCTCCTATCCTTTTCATCATTTATTATAGTGGATAGTGGGACATTTTGATTTGTGTTCTCTTGAGACATTATCATTTACGTTTAACACATAATTATTTTAATGTTTATTTTCCTATTGACAATTCCTTTGATTCATTTTATACTCTTAACAATTTGAAACGATCGCTTTAAACATGTTCAGAGAAGCATGAAAGAAGATCCACACCCTGAGTATGCCTTTGGGCATGCTTTTATGGATATATCTTTTATGCCTAACCGAATATGTGGTTAGGCGTTTTTTATTAGAAAGGTGGACTTTATGGAACTCAATCCTCAACTACCCATTATTGCGCTTGATTTTGCCAGTGATCAAGAAATCTTAGACTTTTTAAAGCTTTTACCCCAAGGTCCCCATAATATAAAAATAGGCATGGAAGTTTTCTATTTGGGAGGCCCTCAACTTTTAGAAACCATTTCCAGTCAGGGTCATGCTGTTTTTCTTGACCTTAAACTCCATGACATCCCTAACACCGTGATGAGATCCATGCGAATTCTCGCTCAATTGGGTGTAGCCATGGTTAATGTCCATGCGGCAGGTGGACTTAAAATGATGGAAGCAGCCAAAGAAGGTCTGATACAAGGGACACCTTCTGGTCAAAAAGAACCCCTTTTGATTGCAGTCACTCAACTGACTTCTACTTCTAACCAACAAGTGGAAGAAGAACAACTGATTACTGCCGGTTTAGAAACTTCAACCTTACACTATGCCAAATTAAGTCACCAAGCAGGCCTTGACGGTGTAGTTTGCTCACCCCATGAAGCTAAGGCGATCAAAGAGGTCACTCATACTAACTTCCTAACGGTTACACCAGGAATACGCCCACAAACGATAAATTGTACGGATGACCAGCACCGTATCGCTGATGTCCAAACTGCTGTTAAAAATCTCAGTGATTATCTCGTGATTGGTCGTCCAATTACCCAGGCAGATAATCCAAAAGCGGCTTACATGGACATAGTTGAAAAAATAGCTGAAGCACAAAAATTATTAAAATAGGAGGTCATCATGGAAAACGTTCATCAAACCAGCAGTAAAGAAAAGATTGCTAATATCCTCTTGGATATTGAAGCAGTTAAAATCAGCTTAGATCCCCCTTTTACCTGGTCAAGCGGTTTAAAATCACCCATTTATTGTGATAACCGCCTAATTATTAGCCATCCGCAAAGCCGGCAGCTTTTAATTGAAGCTATGGTAGCAGCCGTTAAAGAAAACTTTGCACAGGTCGAAGTGATCGCGGGTACAGCTACTGCTGGTATTCCTCACGCTGCTTTCTTGGCACAAGAATTAAACTTACCAATGATTTATGTGCGGTCTAGTCCTAAAGGACACGGCATGCACAATCAAATTGAAGGCCACTTAAATCCAGGACAAAAAGTCCTAATGATTGAAGACTTGATTTCAACCGGTGGGAGCGTCATTAAAGCGGCTCACGCCGTTCAAAATGCTGGTGGTCAAGTGATTGGGGCCCTAGCTATCTTTAATTACTTATTAGATGCCGGTCGTCAAAATTTTGCTAAAGAATCTTTCCCGCTAGTCACCTTGAGTGATTATGCCACTCTGATCGATACGGTTACCCAAAAACCTGATTTTGCAAGTCATAAGCAAAGCTTAGCCAATTGGTACAAAGATCCTCAAGCTTGGAGTCAAGCTTTTAACTAAAGTCAAAATATTAATTAAAAAAGTCCGTGAACTTTTATTAAGGAGAGTTGTTATGAAAACTATAAATTATGATCGTCGTGCCCTCATTACTTCAATGATTGCCTCTGGTTTAGATGATGTCAATGTGATGTTTTTGGCCTTTTCCCTATCCTCTATTATTGCTGATTTGAATATTTCCTCTACTCAAGCCGGTTGGATTGGAACCATTACTAACTTCGGAATGCTGTTTGGGGGACTTGTCTTTGGGGTCTTAGCAGACCGCTATAACAAATATAAAGTATTAAAATGGACCGTCGCAATTTTTTCTGCAGCCACAGCCCTTATCTTCTTTAGTCAAAGCATCAATAGCCTTTTAGCTTTACGCTTCTTAGCTGGTATTGGAGTTGGTGGTGAGTACGGTGTTGCCTTAGCAATCATGGCGGGTATTGTACCAAGCAACAAAATGGGTCGTATCTCCTCACTGAATGGTGTCATGGGACAAATCGGTTCGATTACATCCGCTGTTTTAGCCAGCTTAATTGCACCCGTCTTTGGTTGGAGAGGACTTTTCGCTCTAGGTGTTCTGCCGTTAATCTTAGTGGCTTACATGCACTTTATGATTAAAGAAGATCAAATCACTGATCGTGGTAGCCAGAAAGTCGACCGTCAACAAGCAGGTAAAATCTCTGACCTCTTCAAAACACCTGCTCTAGCCCATCAAACCATTGCTTTAATGGTGATGACTTCTGTTCAAATTGCTGGTTACTTTGGAATGATGAACTGGTTACCAACTATGATGCAAGGTAAATTAGGGATCAGCCTGGGTAACTCTAACCTTTGGATGATTACTACTATTGTAGGAATGTCGATCGGTATGTTAGTCTTCGGTTATTTTCTAGATATGTTTGGTCCACGTTTAGTTTATGGCATTTTCCTCATCCTATCAGCTATCTCGGTTTTCGCTTTTACTTATGTCCATTCTGCCTTAAGCCTTTTACTTGGCGGTGCTTTAATGGGCTTCTTTGTTAATGGAATGTTTGCCGGCTATGGCGCTATGGTTACGCGCTTATACCCCCTTCAAGTCAGAGCAGTAGCTAATAACATCATTTTAAATGTTGGTCGTGCAATCGGTGGTTTCTCTTCTCTCATCATTGGAATGATTTTAGAAAACTATGCGATGCGTGCAGTTATGTTTTTCCTAGCCAGTCTATATATTATATCCTTCTGCTTTATGATTTCGATTAAAAACCTCAAGCAAGAGAGATATCAAACCATCCATACAAACAGCCCTGCACTTGAACCAGCTAAAGTTTAAGACAATTTAGTAAAGCCCTCGACTTAAAGCGTCGAGGGCCATTAAATTTTACCAATTAAAAAGGTTCAGCCTTAAAGACTGAACCCCAAGTGGTAAATTTACTCACCAATTGTATGATAGCGTTGGAAAATTTTCTTTAAAGGGAAATATAAAACTGGCACTAAAATTGCTGTAACAAGTCCTGTAAAAAGACTGGCTGGCATGGCTGAAATCGCCATCGCAATTGCTGCAGAAGATGTGGCTCCTAAGATCATTTGATTGATAATATGCTTACCAAAGATTAATACAATCTTAGTTAATGCTCCTACGATTCCTAATGTCACAATATGACTCATACTATCCTTTTTATGGAAGAATTTATTATATATGAATGAGACCATAATCAAAACCAAGAGGTTTTCTAAAAGGGTAAAATGAACGACATAGAAATAACCATTCAAGCTATCAAAGAGGAAAAGCCCTATTAAAGCAGCAGCCGTACCACGTTTGAACCCCATTAGTAAAACTGCTAAAATCACCAAGGCATTCCCTGGATGAACAAAAGAATTAGAGATGGCGGATGGCATCGGGACACGGATAAAGGTAATCGCAGCGATGATTAAAGCAGCATAAATCCCGATTTGAACATACTTAAACGTTTTGTTATTTGACATAGTAACTTCCTTCTTCTTGCGTATTTTAATCAATTGTTTTATAAATTAAAGGTAATTCTTTAGCTGTATCAGCGATTTGAATAGCTTGGTCTAGTCGCTTCAAGCAGTCATCAATATCTTCCCGATTGGAATGGATGATTGCGAGTGGATCTCCTTCTTGAACAGGATCTCCTACCTTAGCTTTTAAGACAATGCCTACTACTGGATCAATTTCATCTTCTTTAACCGCACGACCCGCTCCTAAAACCATCGCTGCTTCACCCACTAAATCGGCTACCCAGTGACTAACTACACCTGATTTTTTAGCTAAATACGGAATTTGATACTTGGCTTTACCTAATTGTTCCGGATTATCAATGAATGAAGCATCTCCTCCTTGAATCTCAATAAATTCACGGAATTTTTCTAAGGCTGCTCCTGAGTCAATCTGCGCTTGCAACATTTCAATACCTTCTGGCAAACTTTTTACTTTCTCAGCAGACAAGAGCATTTGTGCTCCAAGATTCAGACAAAGCTCCGTTAGATCTTGCGGACCTTTACCTTTTAAGGTTTCCACAGCTTCATTGACCTCTAAGGTATTACCAATTGCAAAGCCTAATGGCTGATCCATATTAGATAAGATGGCTACTGTTTTACGACCTAAATGATTGCCTATTTCAACCATGGTGTTGGCCAACTCTTCGGCCATCTCGATTGTCTTCATAAAGGCGCCATCGCCTACTTTTACATCTAGGACAATTGCATCAGCACCCGAAGCAATTTTCTTAGACATAATGGAAGAAGCAATTAAAGGAATAGACTGGACAGTAGAAGTGACATCTCTTAAAGCATACAGCTTTTTATCAGCTGGGGTTAAATCGCCAGTTTGTCCGACCACGGCCACTTGGTGTTGGTTTACTTGAGCAATAAAGGCAGCTTCAGCGATTTCAAAATTAAAGCCCTTGATTGTTTCAAGTTTATCCAGCGTACCACCCGTATGGCCTAAACCACGCCCTGACATCTTAGCCACCGGAACACCACAAGAAGCTACTAAGGGAGCTAGGACTAGAGTGGTTGTATCTCCAACACCTCCGGTCGAATGTTTATCTACTTTGATGCCTTTGATAGCAGAGAGATCGATCTGATCGCCTGATTCAACCATAGCCATGGTCAAATAACTAACTTCTTTAGCATTCATGCCATTAAAGTAAACTGCCATATTCAAGGCGGCCATTTGGTAATCAGGAATTTCTCCCTTAGTAAATCCGTTAATAATATATTGGATTTCAGCTTGGGTCAATGCTTGATTTTCTTGTTTTTTATGGATTAAATCTACCATTCTCATACTTCATCATCCTTAATATTGTCTAATTTACTTCACCACTACGTTCGATTTTAATAATTTCTCCATCAGCTTGGGCAACCAGAATGATATCGGCATAATTTAAGAAAAGGCCATGCTCAACTACTCCAACCTTAGATTTAATCTCGGCTGCCAACACTTGGGGATTAGGAATCTCTTCTAAATGGAGGTCAATGATATAATTGCCGGAATCGGTAATGAAAAGCCTGTCATCTTCAATTCTTCTAAAGCTTGGTTTCATCCCAGCGCTTTTAAAAGCATCATAAACTTTCCATGAGCCAAAGCGAACTACTTCTACTGGAAGAGGAAATTTCCCTAATTGGTTAACTAATTTACTCTCATCCATAATCCAAATAATCTTATCACTGTTTTCAGCAATAATTTTTTCATGCAAAAGCGCACCACCACCGCCTTTAATACCGGCGAATTGACGAGTTGTTTCGTCCGCTCCATCTACTAACAGATCGATGCGATTGACATCTTCAATTTCTTTTAAGGGTAAGCCTAATTTTAAAGCCTGTTCAGAAGAGCGATCAGAAGTAGAGACTGTTAAAATATTATTGAGTTCTCCTGCTTGGAAACGGCGTCCTAGCTCTTCAATAAACCAATATGCCGTTGAGCCAGTCCCTAATCCGACCACCATACCATCTTCAACATAAGAGGCTGCATATTTGCCCACTCGTTTTTTTGCTTCTTCCATCTTATTCGATTCCTCCATTATCCAATGTATTGTACAATTTCACGTATATACTCTACCATATTCGCTATTTGCTTTAAATCCTCTTTTTCAGCCGTTCCTCCATGATAATCCAACAAATGCCATTCCTCGGGGCCCAAAATCACATCATCCAGGCTAGTGCCTGGTTGACGCTTCATTCTTTTGGAAGCTAAGTACATTAAAGAAAAGCGCTTAGAGGCAATTCGACCACGATAATGAAAGGTTGCTAATTGTTGATAGACTCTAGCTGTAAAGGTTTCTTTTAATAGTTTCGTAAAGTTGGTAAGATTTGGGGTAGAAATGCCCACAGTGAATAAGACCCAACTCGGTTCGCGGTAGCGATTCATCAACTGATTAATCAAAGTCGACTTAAAAATCCTTCCGGAGAAAACAAAGGTGCCTACAATAATTAAATCATAGTGGTTCAAAGTAGTTCGATCAACCTCACTTAAAGCTACCATCGGAAAGTCAAAGACTCTTTGGAGGGCTCTAGCATAAATTAAGGTAGATCCATAAGGTGATTCATAAATAATTAAACTTTTCATATATTCCCCCCTCTATACCTATTACTTTAGCTATTATAGCACAGTTTAAGACAATGTGTTAATCGCTTACAAGATTATATTAATGATTCTTTCGCATCTTTCCTCATTTTTGATATACTAGAATTATTAATCCGATAAAGGAGGCAATTGAATGCCACAAACAATCCACTTAGAGTGTCCAGTATGCCAAGCTAAGCAGGAACATATCATCGAAACTGCTATCAATAGTCAAAAACACCCCGAATTAAAACAACAACTATTAGAAGGTCAGCTTCTAGCCTTTGAATGCGATCAATGTGGGGCCAAAAGACAAATAGAAACTCAAATTCTCTATCATGATCCAAAACTCAAGCTTTTGATATATTTAGCACCTAATTTTAAAGAAAATCGCGAAAAAATATTAAAAGGTCTTAGCTTAATGACAGCTGAGGAAGGGATTGATATTAGTGATTATCATTTAAGAGTTGTAACTTCAGCCCCTCAACTGATTGAAAAAATCCAGATTTTTGATCGAGGATTTAATGATCAGGTAATGGAAGTTGTAAAAGTATTAACAGATGGCCTATTTGCTCAACAAGAACCGAATCGAAAAGTACTTAACCGCTTCTTTATTCACAAAGATAATCAAGATAAATTCCTTTATCTTACAGAAGATGAGCAGCTTATGGTTGATTACCATCCATCGCTTACAGACTTCATTCTTGATAAGTTTGCTAAAGAATTAAAAAACGATTATCTCGGGCAATTTATTATGGTGGACTATGAATGGGCAAGCAATATTGCCAATCACCAACCCGGACCAGGTCAGCCAATGTTAGATGAAGAATAGGTCTTATCACCATTCCCCAACAATTTACACACTCAAATCAAGAACAGCCTACACAAGCATGTGCAGGCTGTTCTTTTATATTATCAGACTCATTTTTAAATAATTATCCTAGTCATCTTCTTCAAAAAGCTTCTCTTCTCTCACCAAATATATAGGTCGTCGTTTATCTTCGGTAAAAATTTTAGAAATGTACTTGCCAATAATACCTAAGCATAAAAATTGAAAGCCACCCATAAATAATATTAATAAGGCCAAGAGACTGATCGCAGAAGCGCTTACTTGATAAAGTAAAAAAGCCACTAGTAAGTAGATACCCCAAACCAAAGCTGTGCCAATACTGAAAAGACCTAAGAAACTAGCAATTGTTAATGGAAAGTCCGAAAAAGAAATTAAGCCATCGATAGCATAATCGAACAAACTTCTAAATGACCATGAGGATTGACCAGCAATGCGTTTAATATTAGGGTATTCTAAATATTTCACTTTAAAACCAACCCATGAGAAAATCCCTTTTGAAAAGCGATTATACTCACCCATAGATACAACGGCATCTACGACTTGTGCCTTCATCAAACGATAATCTCGCGTACCTTCTGCTAACTCAAGGCGCGAAATTAAATTATTCAATTTGTAAAAAAGGCGGGCAAAAAAAGAACGAACAACTGGTTCGCCTTCTCTAGAAGTCCTTCTGGTTGCTACCACATCGACATTTGGATCTAGAATCATTCGATACATATCTACTAACATCATCGGTGGATCTTGTAAATCCGCATCCATAATTGCAACATACTCACCTTTGGCGTGTTTCAAGCCGGCATAAAGACCTGCTTCTTTACCAAAATTGCGTGAAAAAGATAGGTATTCAATGCTGTCTGGATATTGCTGAACCACTTCTTTAATAGCATTTAGGGTTTGATCGGTTGACCCATCATCTATTAATAGTAATTCAATTTCAACTTCTTTTAGGTCTTTTTGAACTTTTAAAATTGCCTCAATAAACGGCTGGATTGTCTTTTGTTCATTATAACAAGGAACAACAACAGTCATTACATTTTTTCTAACCAAAAAGATTCCTCATTTCTTAATACTTGCTAATTAAATTTGCAAGTCACTTGTCCTATTATTATATATCAAATTCACATCAAACTGTCTATTATTAAAATTTTTTCATAAAACAGTCGATCCCACGGTGCCCTTTCAAAAAAATAAACTTAAACACCCATAAATAAATTAGTGTTTAAGTTTATTGTTAAAGATTAAAACCATCTTAATTGCTAAGAACAGTTAGATGTTTTTAAGTGATGGCTGACTCAACTCTTTGGCTTCAATGGAATACTCGAACAACCACTCGCACTTGGGTATGGGGTCCGCTAATTTAAATACTAAGATCCACTCACCTGATGGAAGAATGCCTGGACGTGTTCCACTGCTTGATTCTAACTCATCAATACTTAGAATAATCCGTCGACCTTGACAAACATTTTGAATATCGATTCTTAAATTATAGTGTGAATCATAAGCCATTAATGAGTCAATCGCATAATCCCCCAGATAGATATTGAATTCAAACACTAAATAACTAATAGTAGCTGGAAGCTCTAAGCGTTCAATGATAAAAGAAGCTGATGGGTCTTCATAATCTTTAATAGTTAACCGCTTATTAACAAGTTGCAAAACGATCTCTCCCTTCCAATCATAAATCCTTAATAAGTTTAACCGTTGATTATGAATTTTGTAGCCTATTTACTGTTAAGTTTATGTAAATTTATACTCTCAATAAAGAATTAGCGCGGTTCTAATTTAATACGTAAATATTCATCATTATATTCGATCAATTTTTCTTGACCAAGGTTACGATAAATTTCTAAATGATCAATAATTTCTTGCGGAGGATAAAAGGCCGGATCGGCAATTACTTCTGGATCCATTAAATCAATGGCATCCTTATTAGGGGTAGCGTATCCAATATATTCAGCATTTCTAGCTGCTATATCTGGGCGCATCAAGAAATCCATTAAAGCGTGTGCACCTTCGAGATTTTTTGCACCTTTAGGAATGGCCAAGGTATCAAACCAAATGTTAGACCCTTCTTTCGGAACCATATAGGCTAAATTTTCATTGTCATACATAGCCATGGCAGCTTCGCCTGAATAAGTAACGGCTATTGGGGCTTCTCCGATTGTCGCATACATTTTAATTTCATCTGCAAGTAAAGCCAGGATATTAGGCATTAATTGTTTCATCTTTTGAGTGGCCTTAGCAATAAGTTCACTATCTGTTTCATTAAGTGAATGCCCTTCTGATTGCAGACCAATCCCAATCACTTCACGGGCGCCATCAATTATCATAATCTTATTACGATATTCTTCTCGCCAAAGGTCATTCCAACTGGTAATTTCGTCTTCCGCAATTTGACTGCTATCATAAAGAATACCTAAAGTACCCCAAAAATATGGCACTGAATATTGATTGCCTCGATCAAAAGGCTGGTCCATAAATTCTTCATCAATATGTTTGAGATTAGGTAAGCGTTTATGATCAATTTTTTCTAATAAATCCATTTCCATCATTGTTTCTACCATGTATTCACTCGGCCCAATTAAATCATAATTGGTACCAGCTTGTTGAATTTTTGTGAGCATGGCCTCATTAGAATCAAAGGTTTCATAAACTACCACATAACCCGTTTCTTCTTCAAACTCATCGATTAAATCAGGATCAATATAATCGCCCCAATTATAAAAATTGACAATATTACTCTCACCCGTTAATCCTTGACTAGATTGTAGGTAGTAACGCCCAACAAACATCAAAGCCACTGCAAGTAGAATGGCAATCATTACTTTTACTAATGCTTTCATTACTAACCTCCTCTAGCTTGACGCATTTTAAGTGCTGCTTTTCGCTGTTCTCCGACCCTGAGCGTGTAATAGCCAAAGACTAAAAGTAAAGCTAACAAGAACATTAAAGTAGAGAGCGCATTAATTTCCAAGCTTACCCCTGTTCTAGCACGTGAATATACCTCAACTGATAACGTTGAGAAACCATTCCCAGTTATAAAGAAAGTAACAGCAAAATCATCTAAGGAATAGGTGAAAGCCATGAAGTAACCGGCTAAAACACCACTTTTAATGGAAGGTAAAATAATTCTTGATAGAATCTGATTCTGGTTGGCTCCCAAGTCTTGAGCCGCCGTAATCATGGCTGGATTCATTTCATAAAGTCTTGGTAAGACCATTAAAACCACTATCGGCACATTAAATGCAATATGTGATAACAAAACAGTGGTGAAGCCAAATTCAAACTTTAATAAGAATGAAAACATCAAGAGAAAGCTAGCTCCCATCATGACATCGGGTGTAACCATTAAGACTGAATTTAGATTAAGAATAGCTTGACGACTACGATTAGAACGATAGTAATAAATAGCTATCGCTCCTAGAGTGCCAATGATGGTTGCAATTAAAGCGGATAAAAGAGCGATAATAAAGGTGTTTAAGATGAAGGTCATCAGACGTTTATCTTCAAAAAGGGTTTGATAATGCTCTAGCGTAAAACCAGAAAAGTTAGTCATGTCTCCACCAGCATTAAAGGAATAAAACATTAAATAAATCAAAGGTGCGTACATTAATAAAAAGACAAACGCAATATAAAGGGTAGAACCCATTCTTTTTTTAGTTTTATGCATCTTGACCACCTCCTGCCTTAGAACGATCCCTAGTAGTAAATAGAATGATGAACATAATCAACATTAAAACTACACCGATGGTTGATCCCATCCCCCAATCCTGGGTCACTAAGAAATGCTGCTCAACAGCCGTACCTAAAGTGATTACACGGTTTCCTCCAATTAAGCGGGTAAGCATAAAAAGAGAAAGAGAAGGAATGAAGACCGCTTGGACACCCGAGCGCACTCCTCTCAGTGATAAAGGAAAAATCACACGCCGAATGATGGTCATCTTAGATGCTCCCAAGTCATAGGCCGCTTCTAATAGACTGGGTTGAATCTCATTGATTGAGTTGAAAATCGGCAAGAACATAAAAGGCAACTCAATATAAGCTGCTACTAGAAGGAAGGAAACATCAGTAAACAGCAACTGTTGTCTACCGAAACCAAGCGCTTCAAAGAAATTATTTAAAGGACCCGAATTACCTAAGATGCCTATGAAGGCATAGGTTTTAAGCAATAAATTAATCCATGTTGGTAAAATAATCAGCATCAACCACAAGTCTTTATTTTTGCTTTTAGAAAGAATATAAGCTAGTGGGTAGGCTAATAAAAAAGTGAATAAAGTTACAAGAAAGGCATACCAAAAGGAAGACAGAGTCATTCGGATATATTCCATTGAAGTGAAAAAATGCTGGTAGTTAGCTAGGGTAAATTGTCCATCAATGCCTATAAATGACCGTTGAAAAAGCACTAGTAAGGGAGTAATCACAAAGATGGCTAGCCATAAATAATAGGGGATAGCCAACAAATGAATATTAGTCTTCTTCATTTTCCCCCTCCTCATATTGCTCTAAACGAGCGTCAAATTCCTCCTCTGTTTCATTAAATCTCATAACATGAATTTCATCCGGACCAATTTGCAAGCCGATTTTTTGTCCAATATCAACCTTCTCTGTTGTGTGAATCATCCATTCGTTTTGCTCATCATCATAGGCAATAATTTCATTGAACATCCCTCTAAAGAGCATAGTATCAACTGTTGCGTTAATCTGGCCCTGATTAGGAGCAGTGATTTTTACATCTTCTGGTCGAATAACAACCTCTACTGCTTCGCCTTTAGGAATCCCTGCATCCTCACAATCGAATTCATGACCGACAAATTTAACCCGGTAATCAGCCATCATGGTTGCATCAATAATATTTGATTCTCCAATAAAGTCAGCAACGTATCGATTAATCGGCTCATCATAAATATCTGAAGGCGTACCCGATTGCACAATTTCTCCTCTATCCATAACAAAAATCCAATCAGACATAGCTAAAGCTTCTTCTTGATCATGTGTGACAAAAACGAAAGTAATCCCTAGACGCTGTTGTAATTCACGTAATTCATACTGCATATCGGTTCTTAATTTTAAGTCTAAAGCTGATAAGGGCTCATCTAAAAGTAGAACGTCCGGCTCATTGACCAGTGCGCGTGCAATCGCTACCCTTTGTTTTTGACCACCTGACATTTCATTAATATTTCGTTCTTCATACCCATCTAACCGCACCTGCTTAAGCGCAGCTTGAACTTTGTTTTTAATGATTTGTTTGTCAACATTTTTGACAGATAAACCAAAGGCAATATTATCAAAAACATTCATATGTGGAAAAAGTGCATAATCTTGAAAAACGGTATTAACTTTACGTTTATTAGCAGGAATGTTAGTTACTTCATTTCCTTCAATCGATACTGTCCCTTCACTTGCTTGAGTAAAGCCTGCGATAATTCTTAAAATTGTTGTTTTACCGCATCCTGATGGTCCAAGCAAAGTATAAAACTGTCCTTGTTCCAACTCCATATTAATATTTTTTAATACCATTTGATCATCAAAGTGCTTTGAAACGTTCTTTAACTCGACACTTAGTAATGCTTCACTCATGCTTGACACCCTCTTTTGTATTTTTTGAAGGAAACCTTCCGCCCGATTATATCATGTTATACTCACGCTTTGTAAGTTAGATTTTAAAATAAAAATCGACAAACATTAATATTCAGTAATCTATCTGTAAACATTAAAAAAGCCACATGTGCACATGTGACTCCTAATCTATAAATAAATTATTCGACATCCTCACCAATAATACGGACTTCTGTTTCTAGACGTACTTGGTTCTTTTCCCAAATAGTTGCTTGGATAAAAGCAATTAAGTCAGTATAGTTTGTTGCCGTTGCATTATCCACATTGACAATAAAGCCTGCATGCTTCTTAGACACTTCAGCTCCACCGATACGATAGCCCTGTAGACCAGCATCTTGGATTAACTTCCCTGTATAATAACCTTCAGGTCTCTTGAAAACAGATCCACATGAAGGATATTCTAAAGGCTGCTTGGATTGGCGTAAATGTGTTAGATGATCCATTTCTTCTTCTATATGTGCAAAGTCACCAGCTTGCAATTTAAAACGAACAGATAAAATCAAATCATTTTGCTCTTGAAAAACAGAATGGCGATAAGAAAAATGACAGTCTGGATTTTTAAAGGTTTTAATTAAGCCATCACGACTGATTACATCGACTTCATCAATGACATCTTTGACTTCTCCGCCATAGGCCCCCGCATTCATATAAACAGCCCCACCGATCGAGCCTGGTATACCACAAGCAAACTCCAGGCCTGTAAGTGAATGTTCGAGCGCTAAGTGAGTTAGTTTAATCAATGACGCCCCTGATTCCGCTTCAAGGATGTTAGAATCGATGCGTCGCATCGACTTCATCTCAGTCATCATGATGACAACGCCACGAATGCCACCATCTTTTACTATTAAGTTGGAAGCATTACCTAAAACCGTTAAATCTAACGGCTGATTTTTTACATAGTTCACAATGGTTTCCACTTGAAAGCGATCATGAGGAAAGACCAAATAATCTGCCTTACCACCTGTTTTTGTATAAGTATATTTTGATAGAGGCTCATCTTTTAATATTTTGATGTTAGGAAATTTTTCTAGTAAATTCATTTTATTTTCCCCTTCAGTATAATCGTCATTCCATTCTAGTTAAAAGGATGTCACTTGTAAAGTGGCATCCTTTTATGTAAGCGATTTACGCAAGATTTTTTTCCATAGTATAGACATCGTAATAAAAATGACCATGTCTTAAACGCTGACTTAAAGTTCCTTTGATATCAAATCCAAACGATTTATAAAGTCGGACAGCCCGTTGATTTTCAGTGACCACTTCTAAAGTTAAAATTTTTAAATCAACTTTTTTGGCAAAATCAATTAATTCTTGCACAATCATTTTGCCAATTCCATAGCCCCAATATTCTTTCACAATCGATACTCCTATTTCAGCGATATGGTCTTGCTTGTGACTTGAGAAATTAGCTAAATTACCGATTCCAATAACTTGATCGTCAACTTCAATAATTAATAATAATGATTTTTTAGCCAACAGGTAGTTTCGAATCAATTCTTTTTCTTGCTGAACATCCAGAGATAATCCTTCAGGTCCGGTTGTAAGATAATTGGTATCTTTACCGATATGTCTCATTAATCCTAAAATGGCGCGAGCATCTTTGACTTGGGCTTGACGAATTGACAGTTGAATCTCTTCTTCGACCATTTCGACTTGTTTTTCTTGGTCTGGATTTTCTCGATAAGACATTGTTTAATCGCCCCTTTCTATATGATCTCTAAACTTTTGAAAGATGATTTGATGCTTATTATCTGCTTGTGGCGATAAACTTATTTCTATTTGACGTTGGTTTTGATCCAATAATTTGAAAGCTATCTCTATATGACTTTTCGGTAAATAATCTGTAATAAATTGTGGCCATTCAACCAGACAAATAGACTGTTGATCGAAAAACAAATCAAAATCAACAGTATCCGCTCCACCTTCTTCTAAGCGATATGCATCAATATGGACCACTCGCTCAGCTACTTGCTGAAGTTCATATTCTTTAACTATGGTATAAGTCGGACTTTTAATGGCTCTATCAATTCCTAAAGAACGCCCAAAAGCCTGAGTAAAAGCTGTTTTCCCCGATCCCAATGGACCTGAAAGCAAAATAAGACTTCCTGGTTGAATGACTTTAGCTAATATTTTAGCCAGGCTTTTTGTATCCTCTAAGTTATGACTTGTAAAGTTTATCATCTTTTTTCCCCATTCACTTGCTGATAGATTAAGTATAACGAAGATTCCGGCAAACATCGAATTATTTGACTTTAGAGGTGATTATTGCTAATTTTATAGTAATAGAAAACGAGGAGGTCAGTTGATGAAAAAAATACTACAAATATCCACAGCACTTATCTTAACCGTTTTTTTAGGCGCTTGCGATATGTTGCCTGGAAATGATAAAGCAAAGGTAGAAAATGCCCCTACCGAAGAGGTTACTACTAATGAAGAAGAAAAAACAGATACTACCATGGCTGCTGAAGAAACCACAATGGAAGAAACTACTGTTGAAACAGCTGCTAATGATGCTGAGGGACTAGAAGGTACTGCAACAATCATTATTAACCAAGAATCGGGAGCCCCTCTTGAATATGAAGTAAATAATATCGGTGGTGTGAGTGTTCTAGAGGCTATGTCTGCGATTGAAGAGTTAGAATTCAACTTCAATGAAGATGAAGGTGTTGTTGATATTATTGATGGTGTAGAGAATGACTACGCTCCAAACACTTGGGTGTATTTAATTAACAAGCAATTTGCCGAGCTGGGTGTTGTTTCTCAAAAATTAGAAGACGGTGATGAAATCGAATGGTATTATGGTACTATCGATGATATTCCTGTTACAATTATTCCAGCAGAATAATCAAAAAAGCTATTAAATGCTATAAATGTAAGAAAGGGGCTGTATCATAAGTCCATTTTTGCTATAACCTTTAAAATAAGACCCGAGA
>NZ_JBNUPM010000020.1:0-20695 GCF_050409425.1 Facklamia sp. P13064
GTGTTGTGATTGTTACCGGTACCTGGATGATTTCCGTTGATCCATCTGGATAAGTGACTTCCACCAGACCTATATACTTACCTGGCTCATTTAGATCGATCGTACCCTCTGGTGTCACATCCTTAAAGCTTGGTACGCCTGGATGGGCTGGGTCTACGACATAGTCTGGAACCGTGACATTATCGGTTAAATCAATCGTGCCGCCTGCTTCTACGATTTCTGGCTTAATTGTTGGATCATAACTATCCTTATCGGGTACTTCTGGTGCAGTCACTGTAACCGGTACGGTAACTATTTCTTTAGATCCATCTGGATAAGTGACTTCCACCAGACCTATATACTTACCTGGCTCATTTAGATCGATCGTACCCTCTGGTGTCACATCCTTAAAGCTTGGTACGCCTGGATGGGCTGGGTCTACGACATAACCAGGGACCGTGACATTATCGGTTAAGTCGATCGGATCGCCTGCTTCTACGATCTCTGGCGTTACCACTGGGGTATAATCATCCGCTTGTGGCGTTTCAGGTGTTGTGATTGTTACCGGTACCTGGATGATTTCCGTTGATCCATCTGGATAAGTGACTTCCACCAGACCTGTATACTTACCTGGCTCATTTAGATCGATCGTACCCTCTGGTGTCACATCCTTAAAGCTTGGTACGCCTGGATGGGCTGGGTCTACGACATAGTCTGGAACCGTGACATTATCGGTTAAATCAATCGTGCCGCCTGCTTCTACGATCTCTGGTTTAACTGTTGGATCATAACTGTCCTTATCGGGTACTTCTGGCGCAGTCACTGTAACCGGTACGGTAACTATTTCTTTAGAACCATCAGGATAAGTGACTTCCACTAGACCTGTATACTTACCTGGCTCATTTAGATCGATCGTACCCTCTGGTGTCACATCCTTAAAGCTTGGTACGCCTGGATGGGCTGGGTCTACGACATAACCAGGGACCGTGACATTATCGGTTAAGTCGATCGGATCGCCTGCTTCTACGATCTCTGGCGTTACCACTGGGGTATAATCATCCGCTTGTGGCGTTTCAGGTGTTGTGATTGTTACCGGTACCTGGATGATTTCCGTTGATCCATCTGGATAAGTAACTTCCACTAGACCTATATACTTACCTGGCTCATTTAGATCGATCGTACCCTCTGGTGTCACATCCTTAAAGCTTGGAACTCCTAGGTTGTCTGGGTCTACTACATAACCAGGGACCGTGACATTATCGGTTAAGTCGATCGGATCGCCTGCTTCTACGATCTCTGGCGTTACCACTGGGGTATAATCATCCGCTTGTGGCGTTTCAGGTGTTGTGATTGTTACCGGTACCTGGATGATTTCCGTTGATCCATCTGGATAAGTGACTTCCACTAGACCTGTATACTTACCTGGCTCATTTAGATCGATCGTACCCTCTGGTGTCACATCCTTAAAGCTTGGTACGCCTGGATGGGCTGGGTCTACGACATAGTCTGGAACCGTGACATTATCGGTTAAATCAATCGTGCCGCCTGCTTCTACGATCTCTGGTTTAACTGTTGGATCATAACTGTCCTTATCGGGTACTTCTGGCGCAGTCACTGTAACCGGTACGGTAACTATTTCTTTAGAACCATCAGGATAAGTGACTTCCACTAGACCTGTATACTTACCTGGCTCATTTAGATCGATCGTACCCTCTGGTGTCACATCCTTAAAGCTTGGTACGCCTGGATGGGCTGGGTCTACGACATAGTCTGGAACCGTGACATTATCGGTTAAATCAATCGTGCCGCCTGCTTCTACGATCTCTGGTTTAACTGTTGGATCATAACTGTCCTTATCGGGTACTTCTGGCGCAGTCACTGTAACCGGTACGGTAACTATTTCTTTAGAACCATCAGGATAAGTGACTTCCACTAGACCTGTATACTTACCTGGTGTGCTTGGATCAATTTGTCCAGCTGGTGTCACATCCTTAAAGCTTGGTACACCTGGATGATCTGGATCCTCTACATAATCTGGAACTATTACGTTGTCGGTTAAATCAACGATGCCATCTACTTCTACGATCTCTGGCTTAACCGTTGGATCGTAATCTTCTTTTTGAGGGATCTCTGGCGCAGTCACCGTCACCGGTACCTGGATGATTTCCATTGATCCATCTGGATAAGTCACTTTAACAAGTCCAATATAGCCGCCAGGTGTTGTATTATCGATGGTTCCAGCTGGAGTCACATCTTCAAAAATTATATCTCCAGGATATTTTGGATTCACTACATAATCTGGAATGCTAACATTATCTAATAAATCGGGTGTTCCTCCTATCCCAATAATTTCAGGAGTTACTTGAGGAACGAAAACATCTGCTTGTGAAGCTTCCGGAGTTTTTACGGTAACAGGTACATCAACAATTTCGGATGTTCCGTCTGGATAAGTTACTCTAACTTTACCTGTATATTCTCCAGGAGTTGTATTATCAATCACTCCATCTGGCGTCACATCCTCAAAAGTAGGGACACCTGGATATTTTGAATCTTGAATATATGAAGGAACAGTCACATTATCTATTAAATTAGGAGTTTGTCCAATTTCAATTACTTCTGGTACCACCATTGGATCATATACATCGGATTTTTTATCGATTACAGTCACTGGCACATCAACAATTTCAAATGTATTATCTGGATAAGTCACTTTAACTTTACCCGTATATTCTCCAGGAGTTGTATTATCAATCACTCCATCTGGCGTCACATCCTCAAAAAGAGGGACACCGCTATGCTTTGGATCCTGCACATAGTTTGGAACAGTTACGTTATCTGCTAAATCAATCGTATCTCCTACTTTAATTATCTCCGGAGTTACATTCGGTTCATAAATTGAATCATGAGGAACGTCTACAGCGGTTACCACTACAGGTACTTGAATAGTTTCAGAACTTCCGTCTTGGTAGGTTACTTTGACCGTACCCGTATATTCCCCAGGTTTTGTATTATCTATCGAACCTAAAGGAGTAATATCCTCAAATGTTGGTTTTCCATCATAGTTAGGAACAGTCACATTATCGATTAAGTTAACTGTTTCTCCCACTTTGATATTCTCAACAGTTGCAACGGGAGCAAATGTATCTGCTTCATTTTTTAACCTCGCATAAAAATTATCAATCGCTATTATATTTCCCGTATTTACTGTTTCTAATTGAGCAATATACATTGTTTCTCGTGGCAAATTAGCAGGTACATCAAATGCTTGATCTGGGAAAACTCCATTTGCTGCAACAGTAAAAGGGGTTCCTTCAAGAACTAATTTTGGAGATTTCGTAGGATCTTCAGGAACTTCATACCAACGAACGATATACTCAACATCAGGCACAGCTCCAGTAACAACAGCATTCGCTTTATTGCCGGGTGCTGCATAATTATCGGTTGAATCATAATTAGTAATGTCTATTGTTGGAATAGTATTTCTTAGTACAAATTGGAAACCAGCTCCTTTGAATTCATCCCTTCCAGAAGAATTCGTTTGAGAATATAACAAGGCTGTTGTCGGCTTGCTTGAAGTCGAGAAGTCCCTAAATTCAGAATCATATCTTGAAACGAGGATAAAGTCAGATGCATCAAGACCCCCTGTGTCGTATTTAAGGTTTTTCCCATTATAGAATTGTCCATCTAAAGTGGAGTTAGAAAAAACAGAAACTTCTTTACCAAACTGATTTCCTTGCGAATCAGCTACCGACATATTCATGATCACTTGATGCCATAGAGACGCATTTTTTCTTTGCTTGATTCCTAACATCTCTCTTACATTAGCTATATCGAACTTAAAATCACCAAATTGATTGGTCTTTGTCTTATAGGTAACCTTATTATTAGGATTCAAAACATCTTGGATAGTTAGATAAACCGTCATATCCTCAGCAAATTTATCACCTGTTTTTTCTTCATAGGCTGGATATTGTGAGGTGATTCCTGGTGCATAATCTGCCTCCCAATAAACATTTCCTACAATTGTCTTATCATTAGCGTAATTTGCATGATTGATATCCCCTACTAATTTATCAATTTCGACTACTTTTTCTTTATTATGCTGAGTCAATTGATCTTTAGGTTGTAAAACGACAGCAACATCTTGAATCTGCATCGTTGCCACATCTTGAAGAATTGGTGTCCATATACCATTAATTCCCTGACTATAACCTCCCCATTGTCCAGGGTTACCATTACTTGTTTGAACATTATCATACTTATTATTGACTAACCAATCTTGATCTGCCCATATTCGATATTTAAAAGCTGAATATAATACAGTTTCTAACTGCTTACCAAGAAATTCGTGGTCCGTTGTTGTTCCATCAGGATTGACCACTTTAAATATCCCTGGATTCACTGCAAAATAACCATTATCATTGGATTTAAATGTATAAATAGGTGACAAAGTACCATCTCTATCCATCCATTGCATATATAAAGGTACGTTCCCAACTAGATAGTCTTGATTATTAATCAAATGTTTGTCATTAACCTGATGGTTATCTTGGGATTTAATGAGTTCTTTATCCCCATCATATATCCCTGTATTTCCTGCATTATCTACGTAAGTTCTACCATTTAAATGGTGTTTTAGATATTTGAGATTAAATTCTCCATCTAACATTTTGTTTTCAATACTGATCACATTCTGATCAGCAGGTAAAAGATTCGCTAAAGTATCAAAAGATTCCGGAGCAGATAAAGCTTTATCTTGAGGTGCATTAATTGATGTCGCCTCTGAATTAGAGGTTCTACTTTCATTCGCTAATGTTTCATTTTCTATACTAGTTGTTATTTCTTCTAAACTAGTTTTATTCGCTTCTAAGTTTGTAGCTTTTTCTTCTTTTATAGACGCTACTATAGACTTAGCCTTATTTGCTGAGATTTCCGCTTCTTTTGCTAATGCTAAAGCTTTTGTAGTTCCAGCAATATTTGCTGCCTCGATGGCTATCCCTGCTTCTGCCTTAGCATTATTTAAAGCTGAAATAGCTTCTTTCGCTGCGGTTTCTGCTTCTATAACACTCGTCGCTTCAGAAGCTTTTTCGGCAGCATTAGAAGCTTCTTTTGCAGCCAAAGCAGCTTCTAATGCTGCATTTTTAGCGGTATTTTCCGCTTCTAATTCATCATTTGAAAGTTCATTTAATGTGGTATCATCACCTGTGACTGTTGCTTCCTCTGAGGTCATAACTTCTTCAGTGGTAACTAGTTCTTCATTAGTTATCTTATCTTCTGAACTATTTGTTAATTCAGAAGTGACTACTTCGTTTAAATCGTTTTGTTCGTTTAATGAATTATCTGCTGTTTCTTCTGTCGTCGCGCTTGTTGAGGTTTCTTCTGTAATATTTTGTGCATAAACACTATCTTGACCTACACCTGCAAATATGAAAAAAGATGCGATTAAAACAGAACAAGATCCAAATGCAAACTTTCTTATTGCATATTTGTTATCTTTATTAGAAAACTTCCTCTGTTTCAAAAATTTATTATTCTTACCGACCACAATATCACTCCTAAAAAAAATTTAATATTGCGACATCTTTTCTAAAGTATAGCGACAATACTATAAGAACATATTATAATATTCGCTTGATTTAGTCAAACAAATGCTATATAATTATTATTTTATTTATAAATAGGTTGTATTATATATCAATTTAAAGTAAAAAAATTATGGCTACCTCATTCCTTTATATTTATGTAATAAGTTGGGAGTTTTACACATCTTTTCTATACTAAGTTTTTTAAAAGGGTTGCCTTACAATAAAGTTCATATCCAAGTATTATTTTTCTGAACTTCTATGTTTATCCTATATGTAATCTGATCCTAAGCAGATCGATCTTCAATTCAACTTTATAACAATAATAGTATTATCTATATTTTTTAAACGTGGTTGAGAATCACAGTAATGCGTTTAATATCTTTCATTTTTATAATTATTACTTGTTAATAATAAAACTTAAAACGCCTCCTCTAGCGATGCCAATAAGCATCGCTAGAGGAGGCGTTTAACTTTAATTTATAAATTCTTTAAGTTTTTAGCGTTTCTTATTTAAATTCTGTAATTTTTTCAGCGGCTAAGCGTACGGATGGATAACCAGAATCTTTAGCCTTTCCAATTGATAGGATCATTACCGGTACATAGCGTTCTTTGTCGAGACCGAAAGCTTCAGCCAATAAGTCCTCTTCAAAACCACCGATTGCATTGGTATCATAACCATGAGAACGAGCCACTAACATTAATTGCATGGCTGCCAAACTTGAATCAATTTTTACAACATCATTCATTTTTTGTTTAGAAAAGCTTTTATAATAAGGAATAATGACAGATAATTGTTGATCTCTCGTTTCAGCAGGCATTTTACCTTCCTCGACTGCTTGATTGTAGATTTCTTCACCGAGTTCATAACACTGCATATCGCCAAATATTAATATCATAGCAGATGAAGTGTCATTTTGCAGCGTATTAAAACGAATAAGTGGTTTTAATTTGGCTTTTTGCTCTTGGCTTTCAACCACCACAAACCTCCATGGTTGCATATTGACGGATGAAGGAGCTGTGGTAGCTTCTTGAATCATTTCAAGCATTTCTTCCTGACTTATTTTATACTTCTCATCATAAGCACGAATTGACTTTCTTCCATAAGTAATTTCTGAAAAATTATTAGTGACTAAGTGGTTGGACATATTATTCTCCTTTTCTATTGTATTAATTTGGTTAATAATTCGATCAATCGCTGTGTTTCATCTTTAGATAGGGGTAAAATCCTCTGTTGCTCAGATTGACAATGACTCTGCTGGCAACGATTCAAATCATTTAACGCCTTATCGGTAATTGTTACGAGCACTTCACGATTATTTTCTTTATTTCTTTTGCGGATCACATATTTTTTTCCTTCAAGAATTCTTAAATGTCTTGTAACAGCTGCACGATCTATCTTTAATTCCTTTTGTAGACGAGTTTGGCAACAAGGACCATGCTCTTTTAAAAACATCATTAATTCAAAGCGCGTTATACTAAATGACGTTTCTTTTTCAAATTTACTAATTAACTCCTGGTTAACTAGTTTTAATTGATAAAATAATCTACTTACTTCTCTTAGACTCACCAAACCCTCCCTCTTTCATTTCATAAATCAACAGTTGACTCGTCAATTATAAAGTGTTTTGTTTGTTTTTTAAAATAAAATGCTCCTTTATTAACCAAAAAACGCTCTCTAAATTCTTAGAGAGCGCTTTAATCTATTCTGTCAATCTTATTTGAAATCTTTTAAATTATAGAAAACTTTTTTGCCATTATATTGTGCTAATTCACTTAATTCATCTTCAATCCGCAATAATTGATTATATTTGGCAATACGGTCTGTACGTGATAAAGACCCTGTCTTAATTTGACCCGCATTGGTTGCTACTGCAATATCCGCAATAGTGGAGTCTTCCGTTTCACCTGAACGGTGAGAAATGACTGCTGTGTACCCTGCACGCTTAGCCATTTCAATCGCATCAAATGTCTCAGTTAGTGTCCCAATTTGATTCACTTTGATTAAAATGGAATTCCCCACACTTTCTTCAATACCACGTGAAAGAATTTCAGTGTTGGTCACAAATAGATCATCTCCAACTAATTGGACTTTGTCACCTAAACGTTCAGTTAGTAACTTCCAACCCTCCCAGTCATTTTCATCCATACCATCTTCAATGGAAATGATTGGATATTTATTCACTAACTCTTCAAGGTAGTCAACTTGTTCTTGGGCTGAGCGTTTTTTACCGCCTTCTCCTTCAAATTTGGCATAATCATAAACACCCTCTACGTAAAATTCTGAAGCGGCACAGTCAAAGCCTAAGAAGATATCTTGACCGGGTTTGTAGCCAGCTTTCTCAATCGCTTTAAGAATGGTCTCTACACCGTCTTCCGTTCCTTCAAAGCGAGGCGCAAAACCACCCTCGTCACCTACTGATGTTTCTAACCCACGTTCCTTGAGAATTGATTTTAGCGCATGGAAAACTTCAGCGCCCCAACGTAACGCTTCTTTAAAGTTTTCAGCCCCAACAGGTAAAATCATAAACTCTTGGAAAGCAATCGGAGCATCCGAGTGTGAGCCACCATTAACAATATTCATCATTGGTACTGGTAACTCTTTGGTATTGAATCCACCTAAGTATTGGTATAAAGGTATTTCTAAATAATCAGCAGCTGCACGTGCCACAGCAATAGATACGCCTAAGATAGCGTTTGCTCCGAGTTTTCCTTTATTCGGTGTGCCATCCATTTCAATCATCATTTGATCAATAGCTTGTTGTTGCAATACATCAAACCCTAATAAGGCTTCGGCTAAAAAGTGGTTAACGTTATCAACGGCTTGGCTAACTCCTTTGCCACCATAGCGTGTTGCATCTCCATCACGTAATTCTACTGCTTCATGTTCTCCAGTAGATGCTCCTGAAGGGACCATTCCGCGTCCAAAGGCACCACTTTCGGTATAAACTTCTACTTCAATTGTTGGGTTTCCTCTTGAGTCAAGAACTTCACGTGCGTAAACATCTGTAATATAAGGCATTTTATTCGCTCCTTTTGTTGGATTGAAACGGTTAAACGTCTCAATCTTATTCTATTGTTTTAGTAAATTAAATTCAATGAATTGCCATTAATGCTTAATTAAACTTTGGCTAGTCATCTCACTTGGTTGGTCAATTTTTAAAAGGTCAAGCATAGTAGGTGCTAAATCAGATAGTATGCCACCTTCTCTTAACGAGATTCCTTCTTTCGTAACAATTACTGGTACAGGATTGGTAGTATGAGCAGTCATAGGTTTACCTTCTAACGTAATGACTTCATCTGAATTGCCGTGATCGGCTGTAATGATTGCAACACCTTCTTTTTCTAAAATCAAATCGACAATTTGACCGAGGCACTCATCGACCGCTTCAATAGCTTTGACGGTTGGCTCTAACATACCTGAATGACCAACCATATCCGGATTAGCAAAATTAAGAATGATTGCATCAATCGTATCTTCATTAATTTTATCTATCAATGCGTCCTTGACTTCGTAAGCGGACATTTCAGGTTTTAAGTCATAAGTAGCTACTTTAGGAGAAGGAATTAAAATACGTTCTTCTCCCGGAAACGTTTCATGACGGCCACCTGACATAAAGAAAGTGACATGAGGAAACTTCTCAGTTTCTGCAATACGTAACTGCGTTTTGCCTGCTTTCGCTATCGCTTCGCCAATCGTATTCACTAAATCAACTTTCTTGAAAGCGATTTCGGCTAGAACATCTTTTGAATATTTAGTAAATGTTACAAATTGTAAGTTTTCTGGTCGATTCGATGTGTCAAAGCCGTCAAAAGCCGGATTACTTAAAGCTGTTGATAGTTGAATCGCACGATCAGGTCGGAAATTATAATAAATAAGGCTATCGCCTTCTTTAATGTGTCCTTCTGGATCCACCACAAAAGGTTGAACAAATTCATCATATACTTCTTGATCATAAGAAGCCTGAACTCCTGCTTCAGCAGAGGCATATTGAGGTCCTTGGCCACTAACTAAGGCATCATAGGCTAATTTAACGCGGTCCCAACGCTTATCACGGTCCATTGCATAGTAGCGTCCAGAGACTGTTGCAATTTCACCAATTCCTTTTTCTTTAATAAAACTTTCTGTATCTCTTATAAAATCTATTCCGGATTGAGGTCCAACATCACGTCCATCTAGAAAAGCGTGAATATACACTTTGTTTAAATCCATTTCTTTAGCTAACTCAATTAAACCGAAGAGATGATTGATATGTGAATGAACCCCACCGTCAGAAAGTAAGCCCATTAAATGCAATGCTCCATTATTTTGCTTAGCGTGCTCGATGGCCTTGGTGAGTTCAGGAATCTTTTTTATACTACCCTCTTGAATGGACTTATTTATTCGCGTCAAGGATTGATAGACAATTCTTCCAGCCCCAATATTCATATGTCCTACTTCAGAATTCCCCATTTGACCTTCTGGTAAACCAACATTTTCCCCTTCTGCTCTGAGTTGTTGATGGGGAAATTGCTGCCAATAACGATCAAAGTTGGGTTTATGCGCCGCCTTAACGGCATTCCCATAAGTCTCCTCGCGAATACCAAAGCCATCTAAAATAATTAAAGCAATAGGTGCTTTTCCCATTATTTAACCGCCTCCAATAAAGCTAAGAATGATTCAGGTTGTAGGCTCGCTCCGCCTACTAATGCTCCGTCTACATCTGGACAAGCTAGGTACTCTGCAATATTATCAGGTTTAACTGACCCGCCATATTGAATACGTACTTGATCAGCTACCTCTTGGTTAAAGTTTTCTGCTACTACTTGACGAATCGCATGACACATCTTTTGGGCATCATCTTTTGTTGCTGATTTACCCGTCCCAATTGCCCAAATTGGTTCATACGCAATTACCAATGATTGTACTTGACCTTCCGTTAAATCTTTTAAAGCTGCCGTTATTTGTTGGCCTACAAATTCCTCAGCATTTCCTGCTTCGTAGGTTTCGAGCGTTTCTCCGCAACAAATAATCGGCTTCATTCCATTACGAAAGATAGCATGAGCTTTTTGATTAATTTCTTCATTGCTTTCATGAAAATATTGACGACGCTCAGAATGTCCAATGATCACATAATCTACACCTAAAGCCGCTAGCGTTTTGGGACTGATTTCGCCCGTAAAAGCGCCTTCATCTTCCCAAAAACAATTTTGCGCAGCTACTTGTAAATCAGTTCCCTGTACAGCTTCGGTCATAGCTTCTAAGAAAACAGCAGGTGCTCCGATCACTGCATCCACTAAATCATTTGAAGGGATATCTAATTTGACATTTTCAATAAAACCACGTGATTCTTTAGCTGTTTTATTCATTTTCCAGTTTCCGGCAATAATTGGTTTTCGTGACATATTTTTCTCCTTTTCTAATTATAGATTATCAATGGACTCCACGCCTGGTAATTCGGCTCCCTCAAGATAAGATAAGGAGGCTCCTCCACCGGTAGAAATATGCGTGAACTTATCTTCATAACCCAATTGAGTAACAGCTGCAGCAGAATCTCCTCCACCTACAATAGTGGTCGCACTCTCTAAATTAGCAATGGCTTGACAAACTCCCATCGTTCCCTGTGCAAATTTTTCCATTTCAAAAACACCCATTGGCCCATTCCACACTACAGTTTTGGCGCCAGCTAAAGTTTCAGCAAACAAATCAACTGTCTGAGGCCCTATATCCATCCCCATGTAGTCTGTAGGAATTTCTTCAGAAGCTACCACTTTAGTTTCGGCATCCTTGTTAAATTCTTTAGCCACAACATTATCAACCGGTAACACTAATTTATCGCCTGCTTTTTCCATAATTTCTTTAGCGAGTTCGATGCGATCTGGTTCACAAATGGATTGTCCAATTTCGAGGCCTTTTGCCTTGAAAAAGGTATACGCCATACCTCCACCGATAATTACTTTATCAGCTCGATCTAACAAATTCTCAATAACTTTAATCTTATCAGAAACTTTTGCTCCCCCTAATATAGCAACAAAAGGACGTTCCGGCTGATCTACCGCTTCTTTCAAGAATTTCACTTCTTTTTCCATTAAGAAGCCGACCGCTGAATCTAAATGCGCTGCAATACCAACATTCGATGCATGAGAACGATGTGCGGTTCCAAATGCATCATTAACAAATAGATCCCCTAGACTTGCCCAATACTTGCCAAGTTCTGGATCATTCCCAGATTCCTTTTTCCCTTCTACATCTTCAAACCGTGTGTTTTGAACTAACAATACTTGACCCTCTTGCAAATTTTTAACCGCTAATTCTAATTTTTCGCCACGTGTTTCATCAATAAAAACAACCTCTTGTCCTAATAATTCAGATAAACGATTTGCTACAGGATTTAAGTTACGATCTGCTTTATCCAAATCCTCTGCCGATTTGATCTTACCTAGATGTGAAAATAAAACAACCTTGGCTTGATGCTCAATTAAATACTTTATCGTATCTAGAGCAGCTACAATTCGATTATCGTCTGTAATCTTATTACCATCCATCGGAACGTTAAAATCGACACGTACTAATACGGTTTTGTTTTCAAGGTTTAAGTCTCTAATAGTTTTTTTAGCCATTCTTCTTCCTCCTTTATGAAAAAAACGGAGAAGCGCGTTTGCTTCCCCGCTAGTGTGGGTCTTATTAATTTAATTCAACAAAATATTCTAAGGTTGAAATCATGTTCGCTGTAAAGCCGTACTCATTATCATACCAAGAGGCTGCCATAACGATTTGATCGTCACCTTCACCCATTACTTTTGTAAGTGTTGAATCAAAAACAGATCCTGCTGGATAACCAATAATGTCTGCAGAAACAATTTCATCTTCTTCATAGACAAAAGCATCTGATTCATATTTCTTCATCGCTGCGTTAACTTCCTCAGCTGTTACTTCTTTGTCTAAGACTGCATATACCTCAGTTAAAGAACCAGTGATTGTTGGAACTCGTAAAGCTGCACCGTCAATTTTACCATTCAATTCAGGAATTACTTTTCCGATTGCTTTAGCAGCTCCAGTGGAAGCAGGAATAATTGAAAATGCTCCTGCACGGTTTTTACGTCCGCCTGGCGAATCTTGTAATTTTTGAGTTGCTGTATAAGCATGAACCGTTACCATTTGGGCAGATTTTAGACCAAATTCTTTATGTAAAACATTGACCATTGGAGCTAAGCAGTTAGTTGTACATGAAGCTGCTGAAACAATCACATCATCAGCTGTTAGAACTTCGTGGTTTACACCATAAACAATTGTCTTCGTTTCAGCTGACTTAGCGGGTGCTGAGATTAGGACACGCTTAGCACCTGCATCGATATGGGCTTGAGCCTTTTCTGCTGAATTGTAAAAACCAGTACATTCTAAGACGAATTCAACCCCTAAATCTTTCCATGGTAACTTCGCTGCATCTGGCTCAGCAAAGGCTTTAATCTCTTTACCATCTACAACAATCACATCACCTTTAGCTTCGACAGAGTATGGAAAACGACCTTGCGCTGAGTCATATTTTAATAAATAAGCTAAATCTTCGTTATCTGTTAAATCATTAATTGCAACAACTTCTAAATCTGAATCCTTTTCTAAAATACGACGTAATGCTAAACGTCCAATACGACCGAAACCATTGATTGCGATTTTTGTTGACATATTGATAATTTCCCCCTTAGGATATTTTATTTAAATTGGGTAACCCCATTTAAAACAGCTTTAGCGAGACTTTTATCACAAATGAGCCAGGTTTGTTTTGGCATCATCTTGTAGAAAGCTCGGGTAGCAGGTGCTTTTTGTTGGCCTGCTACTATGGTTAATAATAACGGAAACTTAATGACATCTTCAAGTTGTAAGCCTAAGCGAGGGATGGAAAAAACAACCTTTCCCTCTGCATCATAAAAAATGCCAAATGCTTCTCCTACCGCTTGACCTTCGAGAAGTATTCTTTCTTGTGGCGGAGTTAGTTTTCTTCGCTTTGACATTACTTGAGCAGCTCCCACACTTAATAAAAGACAGTCCGCTGATCGACTTAAATCAAGGGCTTTTTTAATGGTTGGATCCTTAACAATCTCTTGACTCAACTGATCAGTTAAACGATCTGGAATATACAAGGGAACATAGTCAGCTTGGGTCTCATGAGCCATTATTCCAGCTACCGTATTAGATTGAATATGAAAAGAACCTTCCATACCACCACGGCTAGGCACAAAGGATAATTGTCTGTTTTGCGATAGTTCCTTAGTAAAATGTTGACCCATATTAGCCAAAGTGGACCCTCCCGTAACAGCTACAACCGCTTCTTGCGGTAATTCTTGTCCTAGAATCGTTTGAACTGCTTCAGCAAGCATTTGAAAAACTGTAAAGTCGCTATCTACATCGCCAGCTACTACCCAGCAGTTTTGTATATTTAATTCTTTAGCTAAGGCTGCTTCGTATTCCGGTAAACGGTCCTGCCCCATCCTTAACTGCTGAATGAGATGGCCTACTCTTTGTCCTTCATCCGTAATACGTATCCCCGCACGACTTACATCTACCAGACTTTGATCACGCAATACTTGTAAATTAGTTCTCAAAGTTCGCTCGGACAAATGAATTTGTTTGGCTAACGCTTTACGACCAATTCGTAGTTGATGCTTAGATAAAGCTTTTAAAACATTAAGACGAATGTCTAACATCTCACCAAGTTCTGGTACCACTGTACCTAATTCATCAATCAAATCCATTCCAAGCCTCCTGTTGGTCGCTGAATGACCTTGTTTTATAAAAAGAAAAAAAGCTATTCATCTTTCTTCATAAAACATTCTAACACTGCATGGTTTAAATTACAATGGATATACTTTCTGAATCTGGGCGCTTTATGTCCTTTGAAATCTACTGCTTCATCTTCTAAGCTAATCTTACCCCATTAATTACTATCGATAGTAACTCCATTCGACTTTGTTCAAAAAACAAACAATCTAAATGATGAAAACATACATTTAGATTGCTTATCATAAATAAAAAAATCATTAAAGATGTTGTTTGCGATACAACCAATAGGAAGCTCCAACTACACTCATAGTGCCACCTAACGTGATCAAAGGAACACTCCATTCTTTAATAGTCAACGGCAAGAAGACGGTTAATAAAATAAGGATTCCCATTACAACAAATATTTTTCCAGCTAAACGGTGGGTAAGATACCACACCTTTTCATCAGCTAATGTCCAAGGGGTACGTATGCCCATAAAATAATTAAATTTAATTTTTGGCATATAATTCCCTAAAACAATAAATAGTAGCCCTAAACTTCCTTCTAAATAGGAAGGAATCTGGTTGAGCCAGTTTAAACCATAGGCACCTATAATTATTTGACTGCTAAGTAAATAAATATTCATAGCAAAAATGATTAAATAAAAATGCTTTTCAAAACGTCGATAATTTTCGCGTTTTGGATCAATGCGTTTCAATACTTCTACTAAAAGATTCAGTCCAGCCAATAATGCAGGAAACTTAAAAAGATTTATTTTAGGACCATAATTATCAGCATTCCCTGCCAAATCAAAGTGTGTAGGAATCACTTCGGGTGCTTTTATAAAGAAATAGCCCGCTAGAATAATAGAAACACAAACAAGAACCCAGTTTTTATAGTAATGCCTCGTTAAGTTTTTAGTCATAAAATCCTCTCCTTTATTTTTCTAAATTCATTAACCATTGAATGACTCCATCTAAAACGGAACTATTTAATTCATAATAAATAAACTGTCCCTCTCTTTTATCAATCACTAAATCAGCCTGTTTTAAAATAGAGAGATGTTTAGAAATAGTAGAACCTGCCGATTCAAATTGACGGACAATTTCCCCAGCAGTTAAAGGGCCGGGTCTGAGTAATTCTAAAATTTTACGTCGATTGGGATCACTTAAAGCTTTAAAAAGCAGTTGAACACTCAAATGTTCACCTCCTCATCTTTTTATTTCGATAATTAGCTAAATATCTAATTATAAGTTTAGCATGTATTTTTAAATTATGCAATGCTGCCTTCATCTAAGGGCACAAAAAAAGTACCAGCGCATTGCTAGTACTTAAAAGATACGGATATTTCCTTTTATTACTTATCTTTCTTAGTCTTTTTATCCTTACGATTGGCCATCACTTCGTCCACTAAGCCATAAGCTTTCGCTTCTTCAGCCGTCATAAAATTATCTCGGTCGGTATCCTTTTCAATCACTTCAAGTGGTTGACCAGTCGCTTCACTTAAAATTTCATTTAAGCGCGTTCTCGTCTTAAGGATATGACGAGCCGCAATTTCAATTTCAGTGGCTTGGCCTTGAGCACCACCTAAAGGCTGATGAATCATTACTTCAGCGTTCGGTAAGGCAAAGCGCTTGCCTTTGGTTCCTGCTGCTAATAGGACGGATCCCATTGATGCAGCTAATCCAATCACGATCGTTTGGACGTCCGCTTTGATAAAGTTCATGGTATCATAGATGGCCAAACCAGCCGTAACACTACCTCCTGGTGAATTGATATAAAGGTAGATATCCTTCTCAGGATCTTGAGCATCTAAAAATAATAATTGGGCAATGACTGAGTTAGCCATGTGGTCATCCACTGGACCTGATAACATAATAATTCGATCTTTTAACAAGCGCGAATAAATATCATAAGCGCGTTCACCACGTGATGTTTGTTCTATTACTGTGGGTACTAAATTCATTCTATATCCTCCCTTTAATCTGAGCCTTTCAATTTACTTCAATAGTATAACGGATTAGGTCAAGAATGGTCAAGTTTTATGCTCTTCCATTTTTCCATGAAATCATTCGCTAATTAGATTGTAAGATAGAGATTTATCAATATATCAGACCCTTTTGTTTCCAAATAAATTTGACCGCCTAATTTCTCAATGACTATTTTAATTATATTTAGGCCTAAACCTGTATTTTGTTTTGTTTTCGACTGCTTGTTTTTAGCTTGATAGAAGCGATTCAACCAAGTATTAGGATCTTCATTAATTGGATGTGAAAGTCGATTACAATAAATAATTCTTACGACATTTGCATTGCCTGGTAAGACCTCTCGTTTTGTTTGATTTATTAAGTCTTCATGCTTAAGATTTGTTAATTCTTCCTCAATTTTATGGCCCGACAATTTGATTTTTAAATAATCCTTGCCATGATCTAATACATTTTTTACTAAATTATCTAGCGCGTGGTTCAGCAGTCTGACATCCGATGTAATTAAAAAACTACCGTCCGATAAGTCCAATTCAACTTCAATATTAGCTGTTTTCAACTGATCATAGAAAGACAAAACATGCTGAGTAATAATTTCATTTAAGTTCACTATTTCGTTCTTGTACTCAAATTCTGTATCTTGCAACCTCTCCAATAAGAAAAGCCGATCCAACAAATCTTTTAAATGATCAATTCTTTGATAGATAATTTGAAAATAACGCTGCTTGTCGTTCTCATCCTCGCTGGTTTCCATTAATTGAAGATAACCCATGAGTGAGGTCAAAGGTGTCCTCACATCATGGGAAAGATTAATCATTAATTCTTGCTTTGAACGTTGCTCAATTTGTAATTCTCGATATATATTTCTTTCTTTAATTAATGCCAAGTTTATCCTTTTAACAAGTTCATTCATTTCTGATGAAAAGATCTCTTGTGTCAGTAATTGATTGGTAGGGGATTTACTGATAACTTTTAATTGCTTCGTCAAATCAGACACTTGGAGCCGATAGTAATAATGATAACCAACTATAGCTAGAATTATCAAAATCAATAAAAAATATATCATTGACGGTCCCTACTTTCTATGCTCTAATGTTCAAACTTAAAGTCTATTCGATAAATATACCACCTATTCAAGAGATAAAGTACCAATAGGTATACAACACCCATACTTACCACTGACATGGCTTGCTCTGAATAATTTGGGCCCATTGACATTAGCTTATTGGAGAATAATTGTTTTGTAAGATCCAAACCAACAATATCCCCTATAAATCCAATGATTTGATTGTGAAAACCTGTTCCCACTAGGCAAGCTAAGACAATGATTGCCACTTTACTTTGTAGCAATAAACTTAAGGTTACTGTCACCGACATAATAATAAGGTACATAAGAGCTTGTGGCAATAGTAAAGCTAAATGATCTTGCCAATAAATAGGCAACTCTAATTGACCTGTCACACCGGCCATTAGAACTGAAAAAGCAATACAAACAACTTGAAATATGAAGAATATTAACAAGGCGACAAATAATTTAGAAGTCATCCATTTCCATTTCGCCCCTTTAATAGCTAACATATTTTTTAAATAGCCAGAAGAAAAATCACTTTCAATAAAAACAGCTGAAAGTATATAAACAAAAAGAAGGCTCAAACTGTAATTAGCAATTAGACTATCGGAAAAACGATAGGCTTTTTTTTCTTCTTGAATACTTGTTTCGTACTCTTCCTCTGTTAAAATTTCTCCTTCTTGCATCGATTTTATTTCTAACTTAAAATTGCCTTCTTCATTGGTTTCTTTCGAAGTCATTGATAGTTGATAGTCTTCGTAAGATTTGTGTGTTGTTACATAGCCGCCATAAGTTAGTAAAGAGAATATCAACGAAAGGATCAATAACGTAATCCAAGTAGCCTTCATGTGCAACAACTTATAGGAATCAAAGCGAATAAAATTAACCATTGTTGTGACCTCCTGTTAAGCGGATAAAATAATCTTCTAAGCTCGCTCGCTCAACTACCAATTGTTCAAAAAGAATGCCTGAGCGAATTAATTCATGGCTAATGACTGACGGATTATCTAAGTGTTCATATACACGCAGTTCAGAATCGCTCACTTGCTTAATTTGCTGAAGATCTAATTTTTCTTGTAAATGTGCCATTATTTGAGCCTGATCGCCACCCTCAATCCGAATAAAATCTTGATTAATCTGATTTAATTCCTCCATATCTGCTTCTTTTAATAAGGTACCTTCATTAATAATACCAATTCGAGTCGTGAGTTTCGCCAATTCACCCAAAATATGACTAGATATCACAACCGTAATATGACGCTCGCTATTCAATTTAAGAATCGTCTCGCGGAACTCACTAATTCCCTGCGGATCCATTCCGTTGGTAGGTTCATCTAACAACAAAAGATCTGGATCTCCTACTAAAGCTAAAGCAAGACCTAATCGCTGTTTCATACCCAATGAAAATTTTTTAACTTTCTTTTTCTTAACTTGACTAATGGGTAAGCCTACTAAATTCAATAATTCTTCTATATAATTGTCACGGCGAATTCCATACAATTTACATTTTAGTTCCAGGTTTTGCCCAGCTGTGAGTCCCATATAAAGTCCTGGCGCCTCAATTAAAGTGCCAATTCTTACTTGAAAATGGTCATTTTTAGCCATTTCTTGGTCTTGAATCCAAACCTTTCCACTAGTCGGTAGAATCTGACGATTAATGATCTTCATTAAGGTTGTTTTACCAGCTCCATTACGACCAATCAGACCATAGATATCACCCGATTGAACATTCATACTGACATTATTCAATGCAAACTGATTGTTATACGCTTTACATAAATTTTCACTTTTAAGAATGCTTTCCATCATCTTTCCTCCTTTGTTATCTAAATTATAGGCTCCTTCAAAAATATAATGGCAAAGGAAAAACAAAGAAAGTACTAAGAAAAGGTTAAGATAAAAGCATGAAAGAAAATAAAAGAAATTGAAATATTCAATACAATTTAACTACTTTTTATTTTTCAGCGAAATCAAACGGAAACCAATTCCCCAAACCGTTTCAATCCAAGGTCTTTTACTTATTTGGTCTAATTTCTTACGTAAATTTGATACATGAACGGTTAATGTCTTATCATCTGCCAAATAATTTGCCCCCCACGCATATTCATAAATTTCAAGCTTTGAGAAAACCTTCTTTGGTTGACTTAATAATAATTCTAAGATCCTTCTTTCTTGAGGCGTTAAATTTAATTCCTGCCCTTGATAATTAATTGCTTGGGTCTCTAAATCAATCATTAACCCTTCGAAATTCAATCTCTTATTCGATGTTTTTTCCTCTAAACTAGTTTGATAGCGTTTAAGGCATACTTGAATACGAGCTTTTAACTCTTTAAGATCAAATGGCTTCACCAAGTAGTCATCTGCTCCAGCTTGTAAAATTTCTACCTTATCATCAACTTGTTCTTTAGCTGAAATAACAATCACCGGAATGGATTTTTCCCGGCGAATTATTTTGAGTAGGTCTAAACCAGAGAGGCCTGGTAACATTAAATCTAATAGTATTAGATCAAAACTTGATTGCTCGAATAAAAGTTGACCTTCGCTCCCTGAGTAAGCAGGAGTCACTGAATATCCTTCAATTGTTAATGCTTCTACTAACATTTTGCTAATTTGAGTATCATCTTCAACAACTAATATCGATACCATAAGTTCACTCCTTTTTAAATAGTATATCAAAAAACTAAAATATTGGTCTAAAAAAATATAACTGATTCTTTTCCCCATATACGAGAAAGATATATTTCGAAAGATCATCCAAATTAAAAATACATTCCATATAAACTGAAAAATTATATTTAAAAAAAGCTTAACTTGATTTAAAAACAAGTTAAGCTTTTTTGATCAAAGACTGAAATTTCAAAGACATTTTAAACGCTATTTATTTATTTTTCGTATTATAACCAGACTAATTAAAACTAACAGCTTTTATTAATTATTTTAACTATATTCAGGTACCATTCCTTTAAACAAAATTATCTTTCTTGCTTACACTTCTTTGATATAAACCTAGTCCACCAAGCAATGTTAAAACAGATGCTGAAAAAATTAAATATGGATCGTTTTCACCTGTCTTAGGCAAAGATGTACTAAGAATAGCTGATTTCGTAACCATTGTGCTTTCATCACCATTTTTCACACCATCATTAGGGCTACTGTCGGCGAGAGTATCATTATCCGGAGTATCATCGTCTGGAGTCCCCTCACTCGGAGTACTGTCGTCTGAAGTACCGCCATCTGGAGCCTCTTCATCCGGAGTGCCGCCATCTGGAGCCTCTTCATCCGGAGTGCCGCCATCTGGAGCCTCTTCATCCGGAGTGCCGCCATCTGGAGCCTCTTCATCCG
>NZ_JBNUPM010000021.1:0-18717 GCF_050409425.1 Facklamia sp. P13064
TGAAGTAACCAGTCGGTTACCTCACCTACTCATCAACCCTATTTGACAAAGAGCCTTTTAATTTATTTAAGTGTTTGATAAGTAAATCCAGCCGGCAAGAATATAGCCTGTCTTTGATTTAAATCTTCGATGTCATCAAAAACTATTGAATAAACCATTTGATTTTGAGCGGATTGAATGGTCAACCTTCTTGATGGACTATCATAAGCAGATAAATAAACAGTATGTGTGTAAGAATGATATTTTTTGTTAGGGATAAAGCCTTTAGGTAAAGCAACAGAAGATAAGACGCGGTAAAGATTGCCAAAGGCAGACTGACTGTCATGATTATCAAGTGTTTGTTGTGCTAGATAATAAGCTTTTAAAAAACGTGATTTTGGATCATATCCACCAGGTAGGTCTTTAGCAGCATTAAATTGGTTCAAATTTTCTTGATTAAAAGTAGTTTGCAAGAGTTTTTGATGAGAAGGAAATTTTGGTGCATTGGTCATGACACCATAAGGATTTTGGTAGACTTTTAGTTTTTTCTTTTCAGGCTCAACCACAATGCAGTTTTGCTGACTGTCTGAAAACATAAAGTGGAAAATTGGTGTGATGACTTTATTTCCATTCATATCATGACTTGAGATGTGAACGGTCGGTAAAATCGCTAAAACTTCATCAACATTGCGACAATTACCTAAGATATAATTCATAAAATAAAAAGCAGAAACATTGTTCTTCTTTTTATCTACTTGATTATCATATAAGCCAAATCCTCCAAAATCATTGGTGATTCCAATCAGACCATGCTCATTGACCCCATCCTTTAAAGGGTCCATATTTCGAAAACCAACTCCAAGCATCTTATATTGAGAATGGTGAAAGCCGCCTAGCAAATTTTCAGCTACCGGATACCCCTTAGGCAAGTAAAGTATATTGTAGTCAACGGGTGCTTCCAGATCCATTGTTCGTCCTGCAACATGTCCGCCGGGGTAATTAATTTTAATTCCTGTACACATAGATATTTCCTTTCTATCTTTAGTATCAACCGACTAAATGATCAGCTCGAATTCTCAGTATAGCATTATTAGATCCGATAAGCGTTAAAAGTGCTTTTAAAAGATTGTTACTTTAAAAATTAAATAACAGAAGGCTTAGCTATGACGATTAGAAACTTCATATTTTATAGTCCATCACATTTCTCATTTAATTAGGACACATTATTGTCCAGTCAATTCCCAATAATAGCAGAGTATTAATCATTTTTTGGCTGAGAAACTGTCTAAAAGTTGCTAGCTTCGATAAAATAGTAATCATTCTGAGGCAAAGTCACTGGAGTGAAGTCTATGAGATTGTGTGCAATCTCATATTATGAAAAACTTCTGAAAACAGTAGATAAAATAAAATCTGAAAGCTTGAACTTTATTTTAACCACAGGAGGGGGGCAGTCATTGGTGGGAGTAATTTATGACTGCTGCTTTTAATGGTAATCCTATCGATACCTTCTCAATCATCATTAGTAAAGTTTTAACGGTTAAAAAAGATCAGACGAGAAGAAAAAACAGCTATTGAAACCACACGCAATTTCTTCCAGCCAATTGGATTGCCTGCTAGCTTACAGAAATTGATCTTAAAGCATAATATATCAACTATCTAGTCAATTAACTTAAGGCCAATAAATTTACTAAAATTGGTGAACACAAAAATCATACGTTGAAAGTATCCAGAGCAATCTATAAAAAAGCTTTAAACTAGATAAAAACAGCCACATCAAAGTGGCTATAAGGTGATTCCAAAAAGTTAGAGTTAAAAACTAACTTTTAATGAATTCTTTTTTTCTAATTTTAAAATATTTTAGTGTTAGCTTCTATATTATTAGGTATTTTTGTCTTTCTTTGGTATAAGGAAAGTGATGAATGAAAAAAGAAGTTTTATAAAATAGCTGGTATTCTTACGGCTGTTATAAGTTTACTCACTTATTTACCTTTATTTGGTGGCTGTCCTCAGAGTATTCAAGCTAGTTAGCTGTCTTAAGTTGTAAAGTTAATATTTGTTTAAAGTAGTTTTCAGCTTTTGAGAACTACTTTTATTTTTTGATATTAAGCAAATAATTATCTATCACATAGTTCTTGTTTTTTTGCTTCTTCCTCCTTGGCTTTAGTTATCTTATATTCTAGTGTTTCTTTGTACTTGCTATCTATCAAAGTTTCCTCGTATCTTTCTTTTACTATTTTTTGTACGTCTTCTATCGATTTAGCAGACTTTCTCTTTACATCGTAAAAATCTTTATTATTTGCTGGTTTAAAAGCTGGTATATCTTCTTTTTTAGGTTTAACCTTCTTCTTAACTTTTTTGTTGTTTGTGTAGGTTCTTCTTTGAACAGATCGCTATAATCTTTGTTTCCGTCGTTTTCTACCACTTGTACGTTTATTAGAGACGTTTGTGTGATTGGTGAGCGTTTTATTGCTGACGATTTCTTTTGTGCAGTTTTCTTTCCTGCGGGCTTTGGTTGACCTTGCGTATTTCATTCAATAGCTAAGTGAAGTTTTTCTTTAGCATAAAGAGTTCCCAATTTATCAGCTCTTATTTTTTGCTCTATAAAATCTTCATCTATAAATTAATAGGATAAATTACCATGCTTTCGTTCCCTCGCATCTACTTTATAATTTAATAATATATCCTCTTTAAACTTCTTCATGGTCACAACTTCAGAATTGGCTAGGGATTCTAGGATTCTCTCTTAAATCGTCTTTCCAAACACATTTACCCTTGTCAGCAGTTTTAATTTCGCTAATCGTTCTACAATTAATCGCTTTATCTTTTGATAAGTAATTACATTCGCACCAAATTCTCCTAGTATTTCGTCGTGCTTAGGCTGTATATTTACCCAACGATTATTAGATCCTGATAGTTTGATACACCAATTGGATTCGGGTTGTTTATAACAATGTGATTATATAGGAATGCGTTTTCGTTGTCTGCTTGTGTAACTACTAAAACTTGTCGACCAGGGAACAGCCTTTGCCCCGTTTCTAAGTCTAGCTCATGAACTTTCTTTATGTCTTCGGGATTATCTACTATAAATTCACCTCTTGAAAACGATGGAATAGCGTTATAAGTTTGAACATTTTACCCTCATTAACATTGAAGCTATCCCACACTTTAGAAAAGACTCTAAAGCAGTTTCTGATAAACAATTAATTCCTGAAGCTTGCAAAACTCAATCCATATCTTCGCGATGGCTCTTTTCTTCCATCGCTTGTCACCCTTTTCCTTTTCTATTACTACCTTTAATCGCCAGTCAAAATTATCTTTAGACATACATATGACCTCCTAATTCCGTATCCGGATTTAGGAGGTCAGTACACTTTGAGAGTCCTTTTTAATATTATTTATAAGTTTTCTTACGTTTTTTACTATAGTTCTGAAAGAATTTTAATTGTATCCAGCACTTGTCCTTCTACTCGGTTATTAAGATCATTTAATTCTGAACCCATGACAACCACTATATATTCTTTACCATCTTTTTCAGCTAAAGTGGCCCAGCATAAGCCGGCTCCATAGGTAGTACCAGATTTGCCACCAGTAATCTCAAAACCGTCTTGATAAAATTCCCGCAATTTTTTGAAAACAGTACTTTCCATATAAACACCTGAGGGATGGGCATTAGTTGCCGTCGATAAATAGTCTTTACGTTTAAAGATTGCTTCAAAATGACCATTTTTTAAAGCTTCTTTCAATAACATAGCGATTTCCTTAGCAGTAGTTACTTGACCTGCTTGATCCATGCCATCCACGCTTTTAAACTTAGTTTTTTTTAATTTTAATTCTTCAGCTTTTTCATTCATCCACTTAATAAAAGTCTTTTTGGATCCGGCTACATTAAGTGCTAATGAATTTGCACTTTCAGCTCCTGAAGGAAGCATGGTGCCATAGAGCAAATCACGAAAAGTGGTTGACTCATAAGGATAATAACCCGCCATAGCTGCGCCTTCTTCTATGGCCTGATAGTAACTGGCTTCATCCACTGGAGCATAGGCTGATAGATTATCGATATGTTCTAGTGCAACAAGTGTTGTCATAATTTTTACTAAGGAAGCAGGTTTACGAGAGACGTTGGCTTTTAAAGACAACTCGGTTTTGTCTTCTGTTAAATTATAAACATAAATACTTTTAGAATAGTAAGCCTCCAAAGCCAGGACTTGATATGGATACAAAAGATTTACAAGACTGATCAGTGTAAGTATTATTATCGATTTTTTAAAAAAAGATAAATCTCGCATCCAAAACGCCCTCTCTATTTTATTATTTCTTTTTTAGAGTCTCATACTTTTCAAAGTCGGTCAAGTCAAGAACGGAAATTTCTATTTTAATTCAAAAACAGCCTAAACCAATATAAAGAGTAGAGCTGTTAGTTATTAATTTTTTTGAAATTTAACTTTGGCCTGAGCAATTTCTCTTTGAATAACTAGTCGCTCTTCATCAGATACTTTATCACAGGAACATCCTACTATATTGGTGGGTGTTTTAACATTCAATCCGGCCAAAGGACAATCCGTTACAGTACAAGATGTCCACTTGTTCTTTCCGGCTTTAAAAGATTACCATTCTTTTTTAGGAGATAAATTAAACCTCCTACAATTATGAAAAGAATCATAAGGGTTTTAAAATTCATTAACAGAAATGAAAAGAACAACTTAATGAAAGAATTCTGATAAAACTATTGAATCTAATCCAATGCTTTTTTTAACTTATGCTGCCCTATTCACTACAATAACCAGTGGGATTCCTAACTCTAATAATTGGATAGTTAAATAAAAACTTCTTTCAAATCTATTCCCATCTACTACATTTAAATCATATCAGCCTGCTCATCTAATAGATAATCGTGTGACAAAGTTTCTTTTATATAGGAAGGTAAAAAATGCCTGGTAAATCAACGATGACCGTGGTAGGATTCGTTTAAAATTAGCCCTCTTTTTATCAATCGTCACGCTCGGCCAATTTCCGACCTTTTGATTAGATCCGGTGAGCAGATTAAAAAGTGTGGTCTTCCCACAGTTAAGATTAGCTAATAAGGTAATTTTACGCATGATTCGCTCCTCCCGATAAAAGGGTTGTTTAAATTAATTCAGCTTCACTCTTACGAATCGAAAGTTGATAACCTCTCACTCGAATTTCGAGTGGATCTCCTAAAGGTGCCAATTTAACAAGCTCAATGATTGCATTTTTTGCAATTCCCATATCCCTAATGCACTTTCTAAATTAAGTTTCACTTTCTACTTTTATAAGCTTCGCTCTCGATTTGACTTTCAGCTGACTAAAAGCTACAAAATCTTCATTATCATAAGATAACATTTCGATCGTCACACTTTTAGCAAATTACAGACTGACTGCAAGACACATTCCTTATCAACATCACACTCTTATTTTATACTAAAACCATTCAATAAATAATAAAACAATGCGAAATGTAAAATTCGAGACAAAATGCTTGCATTTTCTGTTCATTCATGTTAAATTTAATTCGAATTCGAGATAACAAAATCGAATCTTATTAAATGCTTTGACTCTCTAAATTTAAAGGAGGAAATTTTATGAACAACTTATTAGGAATCCACCACGTGACAGCTATGACAAATAGCGCAGAAAGAAACTATGACTTTATGACAAAAACTTTAGGCTTACGTTTGGTTAAGAAAACAGTTAACCAAGATGATATCCATACTTATCACACTTTTTTTGCTGATGACCGTGGAAATGCTGGTACGGATGTAACTTTCTTTGATTTTCCTAACTTACCAGAAGGCGTTAAAGGAACAAACTCAATTTCCCGTATTGGTTTGCGTGTAAAATCTGATGAGGCTTTAGAATATTACTTAAAACGTTTTGAAGAAAAAAATGTTAAACATGAAGGTATTAAAGAATTATTCGGTAGCAAAGTATTAGCTTTTGAAGAAGAAGATGGCCAAGCCTATCAAATCTTCTCAGATGAAAATAATGAGGGTATCCCTGGAGGAATTCCTTGGAAAAACGGTCCTATTCCTGAAGAATTTGCTATTTACGGCCTTGGGCCTATTGAAATTACTGTCGGTTACTTTGAAGAATTCAAAGCTGCCTTAACAACTATCTATGAAATGCGTATTGTCGAAGAACATGACGATGTTGCACTCTTAGAAGTTGGTGAAGGCGGACACGGTGGTCAAGTTATTCTACGCAAAGACGTTGAAACTCCACAAGTGCAGCAAGGTTATGGACTTGTTCACCACGTATCCTTCCGAGTAGCCGATGACGAAGCGATTCAAGCTTGGGCAGATCGTTACCAAAAATTAGAAATTGGAAATTCTGGTTTGGTTGATCGCTATTACTTTAAGGCTTTATACGCTCGCATCGGTCACATTTTAATTGAAATCTCTACTGATGGACCTGGCTTTATGGGAGACGAATCTTATGAGAATCTGGGTGAAATCTTATCTTTACCACCATTCTTAGAAGGTCAAAGAGAATCAATCGAAAGTCAAGTTCGCCCATTTGATACTGTTTGGAAAGGGGAATAAATCATGGTTGATAAAATTCAAAGTATTCATCATATTAGTGCCATAGTGGGTAATGTGCAAGAAAACTACGATTTTTATACAAAAGTCCTCGGTTTAAAACTTGTTAAGCAAACTGTCAATTTTGATGACCCTTCTGTTTATCATACCTATTTTGCGAATTCGAAGGTTGATAATGGAACAATTATGACCTTCTTCCCATGGGATAATGACCATAAAGGGACAAAAGGCGGGGGGCAAGTCGGAAGAATTGCTTTTTCTATCCCTAAGGGCAGCCTCACAGCTTGGCAAAATCAATTAGAAAAACATGAGATTACTTATCATAAGAGTAATATGTTCTCTGCAGCCACTTTAGAATTTTCAGATCCTCATGATCTAGATATTGCTTTAGTCGAAGCAGAGACAAGCTCAGACAATAATGAAATTATCGGTTTCTATGGCTTGGTACTCCTATCTACCAACCCTCAAGGGACTCTTGACTTGTTAACACGTGAAATGGGGGCCAAATTGGTTGAAGAAGCTGACGAATACCTACACATCGAATTAAGTGGACCTGAAAAACACCGTGTGTTACTTTTAAAAAAGGCACAACCACTAGGACGTTTTGGCATAAGCACTGTTCATCATGTAGCCTGGTCAGTTGATCGATTGACTGACCTTCAAGCTTGGCATGACCATTTAAAAGAAGCGAATTATCATCTGACTCCTGTCAAAGATCGTAAATACTTTAAATCGATTTATTTAAGAGAAAAAGGTGGCATCATTTTCGAATTTGCTACTAAAGAACCTGGCTTCCAAGTAGATGAAGATTTCGATCATTTAGGTAGTCAATTAAAACTACCTGAACAGTTTGAGTCTAAGCGTTCAGAAATCGAGTCATCTTTGCCTAAATTTATAGTGAATTAGGCGAGTAGATAATATGTTATCTTATAAAGTTACAGACTTATCACCTAAAGATCAGTATAAGGTTTTAATTGGTTCAGTCATCCCTAGACCTGTTACAATGATAGCCACACAAAATGACGATCAAAGCTTAAATTTAGCACCCTTTTCCTACTTTAATATGGTAGCTTACAATCCACCCATCCTCATGGTGTCCATTCAAAGAAAAGGTAAGATGAAGGATACCGCTCGAAACATCCTAGCTAATAAAGAAGCCGTTTTCCACATCGTAGACCAAGAAAATTTACAAGAAGTCAATTTGACAGCTAGCAATTTGCCAAAAAATAAGAGTGAATTGGATTTAACCCAATTCACTCTTGCTAGCAGTCAAACAATTCAAACGCCTGGTATAGCTGAGATGAAAGTAAGGTATGAAACAGTATTACACCAACACATCGAGATCCCATCATCAAATGGTAAAGAAGTTTCAGCTGACTTATTCTTGATGCGAGTAGTACATTTCCATCTTTCTGAGGAAGTTTACCAGAATTCTTATGTGCTTGCTGATCAGTTAAAACCGATCAGTCGTTTAGCGGGTAATGATTATGCAACTTTAGGACAGACCATTCAACTTGAAAGACCAAAGTAGGAGGTAATTATGGAATATATCTATCACGCAGCTGATAATGCTGAATACACTTTTGTCCTGTTACACGGTACAGGAGGAGACGAAACTAACCTTATTCCTTTAGCCAAAGAAATCTCATCTTCAGCTAATATTCTCTCTATAAGAGGAACTGTTAACGAAAATGGAGCCCTCCGTTATTTTAAACGGAAGGCCGAAGGTCTCTATGATTTAGAAGATCTAGCGGAAAGAAGTGATGAGCTTGTTGAATTCATCAAAAAGATGAGTAGTGAAAAAGGATTTGATTTAAGTAAAGTATTATTCATTGGCTTCTCAAACGGATCTAATATTGCTTTAAATATCTTAATTCACTATCCAGAAAGCTTTAATAAAGGAATTTTATTTGCCCCACTCTACCCTATGGCCATTGATCAGCAGAAAGATTTATCAAATCATCAACTCTTCTTATCCATGGGTGAGGCAGATCCAATCTGTAGTATGCAAGCAAACAATGACTTAATTAAAAAATTAACAAACGTTCAAGCAGACCTATCCATTGAATGGGTACATACCCATCAAATTACGCCTCAAATTGTGCAAGATGCTAAAGATTGGGTGTCAAATTTAAAAGAGAATAATTAATTAATTTAAGCTCTACTTTCTTATGTCTAATTAGCATGAGACAGGTAGAGCTTTTTCCAATTCTTACGGGCTAATAAGTAAATAATTATTCCTTTTAAAGCAGTGGAAAGAGACATAGCAATCCAAACTCCAACCACACCATAATTAGGCATAAACAGCCAAGCAAATGGGATTCTCAACAAATTACAAACAGTATTCACAGTTGCAGGGGCTTGAGTATTTCCTAAACCGTTAAGGAAGCCACTTCCACCAATTTCAAAACTCATAAATAATTGGCTTAAACCAAAGACAAGTAAATAAACAGCTCCTAAAGCGATAGCTTGCTGGTCATCTGGTATAAATAGCTTGAAGAACTGCATTCTAAATACGATAAGAACTAAGGTCGCAAATGAACCAATGGCTAATAAGGAGCGAATGGTCGTTTGATAAATCCCTTCTACTCGTTCATAAAGTTTAGCTCCATAATTCTGCCCTACCATAGCCGTAATCGCTACTGCAAAACCTTCAGTGGTCATCCATGAAATGGATTCAATGTTTGACCCCACACTGGTAACAGCTAAAGGCATAGCACCATAGGAAGCAACATAACGATTTAGTAACACACTGACTAAAGCGTGTGCATTCGACTGAATAGAAGGTGGTAGTCCTACTTTAATGATTTGCCCTAGATTCTTACTGTTAAATGACCACAAGTGGATGCGACTGCGGTAAAGTAAATCTCCTTGGCGATAAATAGCATAAAGATACAAAATAAATACCATAAACTGAGCAAAAATAGTTGCCATAGCAGCCCCTTTAATCCCTAGGGCTGGAAGAGGCCCTAAGCCAAAAATTAAGATGGGATCTAAGATAATATTAATAACCAGTCCGAGAGTATTGACGGCAAAAGGTGTTTTACTATTACCTAAACTATTATAGGCTCCAGATATAACAGGGTTAATAAAAAATAAAAAAACACCCGAAGCAATCACAATCAAATATTCTTCAGTCAGTTGATTGACGTCATCTTCTAATTGGAAGAAATTAATAAAGGGATCTTTAAATAAAATTAAGAGGCCTCCAAAAGCAAGTCCCATTATAAGGGCTAACCAAAAACCATTGTTAATATAAGAGCGTGCTGTCTTTTCATCTCGTGCCCCATAGGCTTGTGCCGTCAGGACACTCATTCCAATTCGAGGGATCAACATCAAACTCGAAGCAATCCACAAAGCAAAGCCAACTTGTCCTGCTGCAGCTACAGCCTCAGTAGAGAGTCTTCCAATCCAGGCAATATCGGTTAAAGTGTAAGTCATTTGAATAAAAGCAGTTAACATTAAAGGCGTCGATAATTTCAACATTGTTTTAAATATCTTACCGTTTAATAAATCTAAATTTCTCATTGCTACTCCTCCATATCTCAATAAATAGTAACAAGTTGAAGCACTAATTACAATCACCAAAAACTTAGTGAAAGAAAAAAGATCTTTCAATAAGTTTTAATGGCTTCATTTTATTCCTCTAAGGACGTTGGTAGTAGAAATCTTCGTATCCCACTGTTTTGGCCCTTTTGATAAAGCACCCATCTTTTATCATACTTTTGATTGGTCTTTGCAATCATTTGTTCAATGTCTTTTTGTAATTCTTTTAAAAGGGGATTCTTGAATAATCTGTTCAATATTTCAAGATCACCGAGACGGTCGCTCTCAATCATCGCATGAGCCAAGCGATCACTTACTTGTGGATTATCCGGGGTCAAATGAGTCGTAACATAGGACATTGAGACGTCTTGGAAACCAAACTTTTCCATTATTTGAGGCAATTCTTGCTCGTTTAATTTATACTTACCTAGTTGAAAAGTTTGGATACTATCATCTTGGCCGTTTGTTAAGACTTCAATCTGCTGCCAAAAGGTATTTTCATCTTCATTAAAAGAAAGCAAAGCCGGTGCTTGGTGAATGACCCCTTGAGCTTGACTGAGACAAAGACAGACTCCTCCGGATTTTAATAAATGATACTGTGTTTTAAAGAAAGTGTTTGTTTCAATGTGCTCAACCACTGTATTCGAAAGAATAACATCAAACTATTTTCCTCAAAAGGAAGCTTATAAATATCACCCTCTAAAAATTCAACTTCAGGAATGTTTTCTTTAGCAAATTCTATAAAGTTGTGATCGCGGTCTAATCCAATTACATTGGCATTCGGGTACCAATCTTTTAATACCTGACATAAAGCACCCGGCCCACAACCTATTTCTAAAATTCTAAGAGGAAGTTTTTGATCGATATTAAAAATGGTTTGATAAGCATTGGCATTTTCCTTACTAAAACGTAGTTTACGACTAGAATAGAGCGTTTGAATTCCCTGTACTTGGTTAGACCAAAAATTTAACCTGTTCATTGTATCCCCCTCTTTTCGTTCCAACTTAACTTCAAACATGATATTTTGTGTTTTCAGTTTTTTTAACAGAGCCTATTATATCATTTATTAGTAATTTTTGATTAAATTTGCCCATCAAGATCTTAAAATGGATGATAGGGTCATGTAAAACATCTTTTCCACTATTATTTTACGAATGTAAAAGACTTTCGCTAGACATATCAAGTGAAAATGCTAAATTTAAAACAGAAGGAGGCGACATTATGAGTCTTGGCCAACAACTCAAAACAGCACGCTTGCATGCAAATTTAACTCAAGAAGAAGTAGCAGAAAAAATCGGAGTAACTCGGCAATCCGTTTCAAATTGGGAAAACGAGAAAAATTACCCTGATATTCGGAGTGTCATAGACCTTAGCAATCTTTATCAAATCAGTCTGGATCAATTGATGAAAGGAGACGAAAAATTGATTAATCATTATCAAGAAAGTTCAAATGTAGTTCGTAGTAACAAACATTTATTTAAGATTATTTTAATTAGTTTAACTATCATCTTAGCACTATTCATACTCCATCACCTGATGCCTAACCATGTCGAATGGCTACTTGCTATTTTTATTATAATGGCCATAACGGCAGGAATCATTATTCATGAAATCATTCAAAGAATATAGGAGGCGTAAAAATGAATGAAACTATCAAAATATTTATAATTGTAATTGTCGCTACCATTGCGCTGGCTTCTGGCAGCTTATTAGCTTACTTCATCTATAAAATGACTATTATTGATGCTAAGGCGCGAGGGTTAAAACATCCCAAATTTTGGGGTATTTTTAATATCGCTGGAAACAACTCTTCAAATATCTTACTCTATCTTATCGGCAGAAGGAAATTTCCTAAAGATAAACTCACTTCCTATGATCAACTCTTAATGAAGCAATATAAAAGAGAAGCTAGTATATCTCTTATTTGCCACCTTTGTGGGACGATTATCCTACTTATCTGCATTGTTTATTTCTATGCCTAACTAGTTCGCCTATCTTTATTAGAAAAAGTAGGGTTTTTGTTATTTTATTAATTAATAAAGTTTGGTAGGATAGATGTGATATAAAATTAAAGGAGATCTCTTTACATGAACTCAGTAAAAAATAAACTTCCAGGACTTCTTTTATGTTTCTTGATTGCTATTTTTGCTAGCCTTTTAGCTAGTGTATCGATTGGAAACTTTTCACTGGCGATTATTGGAGCACCCGTCTTTGCTATCTTAATAGGCATGATCATCAGTCTCATTCAGCCCCAATTAGCTAATCATGCCATTTTTCATCTCGGTATTCGCTTTTCAGCGAAAAACATCCTACAATGGGCAGTTGTTTTATTAGGTTTCTCCTTGAACCTCTCAATGATTATTAAAGTTGGTAGCAAAAGCTTACCTGTAATAGTTGCTACTATCTCGATTGCGCTACTGGTTGCTTGGTTCTTTCATAAGCAATTTAAGATGGAAACGAAATTAGCGACTTTAATTGGGGTCGGATCAGCTATTTGTGGAGGTTCTGCAATTGCAGCCACTGCTCCAGTTATTGAAGCAGATGATAAGCATGTTGCTCAGGCTATTTCAATTATTTTTATTTTTAATGTACTGGCTGCTTTGATTTTCCCTACTTTAGGTTATAACTTAGGATTAGGAACAGAAGGTTTTGCTATCTTCGCAGGTTCTGCAGTTAATGACACTTCTTCAGTGACTGCCGCAGCAGCGACAGCAGAAAGCTTCTATCAAGTGGAAGGCATCCTATCTGCTGCAGTAACGGTCAAATTAACACGAACACTAGCCATTATTCCCATTACGATAGGTCTATCTTTGATGCAAGCTCGTAAGGAAAATGAACACGCAAAAGCCACTATTTTTCACTTACTTCCTACATTTATTCTCTATTTTATTTTAGCTGCCTTAGTCACTTCCATAGTGGACCTTCTTCCAACAAATGCATTTACCTATAGTTACGTCGAAAAGTTTATTCCCCTGATAAAAACTCTCGCTAAATTTTTTATCAGTATGGCTATGGCGGCTATCGGGTTAAACTCTCAATTAAGTGAACTAATTAGAGAAGGAAAGAAACCCATTTTACTTGGCCTCTCTTGTTGGATAGCTATCAGTCTCGTTTCACTAACCGTTCAAGCTCTAACCGCTACTTTTTATAGTAATCTTCCTTAATCAAAAACGGTTAACTAGTAGAATTATCTAGTTAACCGTTCTTTTCTATTTAATTAACTGCTTAATTTGAAAAGAACCATTTTTGATAGCCCTTATCAATCAATAGGCTCACGAGCATTTGAATAATCATAGAGATAAAAACTGTTAAGGGAAGCCCCTTTAAAACACCCAAAAAAGCTTGGCCGTTTATGCCCGCTTCCATCCATACTCCAAGAAAGCCCATGACAAAAGAAAAGATCAAGGCGGGTGGGAATTGTCCCACTACGAATTTTAACCATTCTGGATGCTGGATACCTAGTAATTCATTGAATTGCTCAGACATTTTTGGTATATCAAGAAGATACGCCCCAAGAATTACTGAAACGGGTAAAAGAACAGATAGTTTAACTAACATTTCAGGGAATACGACTTGCCCCTGCATGGCAGTCATAATTAAGGGCATGATAATTCCAAGATGAACGGGAAAAGCAAAGCGTTTAAATGTTTCAAAGTTTATCGAATGCAAAATAATGTCACCTTTCTAATTGTGTTTTTAACTTTTTTACTCTAACAAATACCTTAAGCCCTTTGCAAGTTGTTTTTAACGATTCACCACATACTTTGTCTTTAACTCATCATTTTCTAGTTAAGTATGCTCAAAAAATAGAACAATTTTTGAAAAGATAATACTTCATTATTCATCCCTTAGCTCTATCCAATACCTTTGATCGACAGTGCCATCAGGATAAACTACTTCATTTTCTAAAACGCCACCATTTTTTTGAATGGATTTCGCGGACCCAATATTTTCTTTATTACAAATCATTAAAACCCTTTTTATACCGATTCGTTTACACTCTTTTAGTGCTAAACCTATCATTGCTGTGGCATAACCTTTGCGTCGCTCACTCGGTCGAATACCGTCTCCTATATGTCCACCCTTTAGTAAAAGGCCATCATTTAAATAATGGCGAATATTCACTGCCCCTACCAAAACATTCCGATTGCGGTCGAGACAAAAAAAGGTCGAATCCGGTACACGGTCTGAGTGTACAGCTTCTTTATCTTCTATACTCTTAATATATCCTCCAAAATCATGTGGATCATGACGAAAGATGGCCGATGGCGAACCATCTGTTTGATTTTTTTCTATATCTTCTTTCCATTCTTCGATCATCTCAATTAATAGTAGCTGATGTTTTTTCTCTAACTTAACAAGTTCGATATTCATATTAGGCTTATCCCTTTCAGAGTGATTTTATACTTTATAAATTTTGGCTTGCGTCCTAGCGATAACTGGTCCCATCTCTTCTTGTCGGATGGCTGATAAATCTATGACGGTTTGCCTAAGAAGTTCTTTTAAAGATTTAGCCATATGCTGAACTTCTTTTCTATCACAAATAATCTTATCCTCCGTTGGCCAATCACTCTCAAGTAAAATGTGATCTCCAGCTATTTGTTGAACATAGGCGCGTCCTTTTTTTGTATTTAACATCGTCGGATGAACAGATAGATAACCTCCTTGATCTCGATGTCTGGTTAATTGATCACTGGTTCCATTAAAGCGGTGTAAAATTGCCGTAATATTCTTAGCAGAATGACTTTCTATTAAGTCCAATACTTTTGAAGCTGATTGTACTGCGTGGATTGATAATACATAATGATTATTTAAACGCTCAGCTAATAGTGATAGAATGTTTGAGAAAACATAAATCTGTAAGTCCTCATCCGCTTTTTCCAATCCATTGGTCGAAAAATCTAAACCGACTTCTCCTATTAAAAGAGATTGGTCTAATTCTCCTTGAAAGATAGCTAACTCCTTATTCGCTTGTTCCTTAGACTTAATCCACCAAGGATGAAAACCTAAAGATAAATAAGGCAGAAACTTTTGATCACAATCCATTTTTTTGAGGCTATCCTTTAACTCAATAAAACCTGAGGGTGTGACAGTTTGAGCCACAATTTTAAGCTTTTCTTTAGCAATTGTTTCTAAAAATAACTGACGAGCCTGTTGGTCTTTTATAAAATCAAAGTGATAGTGACTATCTAATAAATTCATAGTCTCTCCTCTCCTTCTTACTTCGATTTACCAAACTTTATATTCTTCCTTCCCTGCCAAACGTCGGATCACTTTTCCTGCTAGCATCATTCCCATAATTGGTGGCATATAACTCATCGAACCTAAGGTTTGTGATTTTGTATTGCCAGTAGGATTTTCAACTTTGAAGGGTTGTTCATTAGAATAAAGAACCTCTAAATTTTTAATGCCTCTTCTACGGCACTCTAGACGTATAATCTTTGAAAGGGGACAATAAGAGGTCTTTTCTATTTTACTAAAGTTTAAGTAAGTCGGATCTAATTTATTCGCTGCCCCCATAGATGAAATTAAGGGCAATTTTTCTTTTTGACAAAAGGCTGCAATTTCTAATTTTTGAGAGATAGTATCAATACAATCAATTATATAATCCACTCCTGCTAGATCAGTTAAAATTTCCTCAATATTTTCTTTGGTTAGAAATATTTGACGGGCATCCACTTGGCAGTCCGGATTGATTTCAGCGATCATCGCTTTCATAACATCTGCTTTAACCTTACCCACGGTTGATGAAAAGGCTAAAGCTTGACGATTAATATTGCTTTCTTCAATAATATCTCCATCAATTATCGTTAAATAGCCTACTCCTCCTCGAGCTAACGCCTCAGCACAAGCAGAACCTACTCCGCCTAGCCCCAATACTACCACTCTTGATTGAGCTAACCGACTTAGGCCCTCTTCTTTTAAGAGCAGGCTCACCCTTGAGAGTCTTGTTGGTATTTTTGCTTCCATAACATCATCCTTAATCTTTTAAGTTTATTAGCTGCTTTTTTATTATAACACCATCGCTCTAATTAGATCTTATTAAAAGAGGTGGTCATAAAGATCACCTCTTTTAGGTCTATTAATTTTTACATTTGCTCTTTATGAAAACGACTTAGGAACAATTTAGTTCGCTCATGCTGGGGCTCATTAATCACTTGCTGGGCTAAGCCATCTTCCACAATTACACCTTTGTCCATAAAAACAACCCGACTAGAAACATCACGGGCAAAAGCCATTTCATGAGTCACTACTATCATTGTCAGACCCTCTCTTGCTAATTGGGTCATGGTATCTAATACCTCTCCTACCATTTCTGGGTCAAGCGCTGAAGTCGGCTCATCAAACAGTAATAATTCTGGATCCATTGATAAAGCCCGAGCAATGGCAACTCTTTGCTGTTGTCCACCTGACAATTGTTTAGGACGCGCATTGACATAAGGAGCCATGCCCACCTTAGTCAAGTTGGCCATAGCAATTTGCTCTGCTTCTTCTTTTGTCCGTCCCAAGATTTTAACTTGTCCAATGGTACAATTCTTCAAAACATTCATATTATTAAAAAGGTTAAACTGTTGGAAAACCATTCCCACTTCTGCTCGATAGTGATTCAAAGGGTAATGATTGGTCATCACTGACTTGCCTTTATAAAAAATATCCCCTCCGCTCGGTTGCTCTAGAAGATTGAGACATCTCAGAAGGGTTGATTTTCCTGAACCTGAAGAGCCAATAATAGAGATGACCTCTCCTTGTTTCACGCTAAAATCAATGTCTTTTAAGACTAAGTTGTCCCCAAATTTTTTAGATAAGTGAGCAATCTCTAAGATTTTATTTTCATTAGTCATGTGTTTTCACCCCCTTGACCGCTTCTGTGGATGAAGACTGAACAACTGTATAAGAATGAGAACCTGACATCTTTCTCTCAATTAAATTTAAAATACGAGTGGTCGTAAACGTTAAAACAAAATAAATCACTGAGGTAATCAAGAAGGTCTGGAAAGTCTGATAGGTCGATCCTGCGACAGACTTGGAAACAAAGAACAATTCTGTCACTGCTATAACATTTAAAACGGAAGTATCTTTGATATTAATCACAAACTCATTTCCTAAAGTTGGTAGAATCGATAAGACAGCTTGCGGTAATACCACATGTCGCATGGTTTGTCCGTGGGTCATACCAATTGCTTTGGCCCCTTCATATTGTCCCTTATCCACCCCTTGAATACCTCCACGCATGACTTCAGATAGATAGGCACCTGTATTAATTGAAACAATAAATAAAGCTGCTGTCATTGAAGAAAGATCAATATCAAAGAAAAGTTTTAGACCATAAAAAATTAACATGGCTTGAACCATCATCGGTGTTCCTCTAAAAATTTCGATGTAGGTAACTAAAAGAAAATCAACTACTTTAAACAAATAATAAGAAGGGCGACCTTTTTGGAACAAGTCCTTCATCGAACGGATCACTGCAATCAAGAGTCCAATTACGGACCCCACAATGGTTGCAAACAGCGCAATGAATAGAGTGTTCAAGGCACCACGAATAAATTGATTACCGTAACTAGCCCACAAAGCCTGAACATCTTGCCAAAAGCTAAGGTTTTCTTGACTTTGATTGAGTTCTACCATTTCTTTCATCAATGCTATCCGTTCCTCTTCATCAATCTGACTTAAAACTTGATTAATTGGTTCCACCAAAGGACTTCCTTTACGTAAACCAATCGCGATTCCTGTATCTACCTGACTCAGATCAAAGCCATTCTCTTTAGTAAATTTTACATAAGTTAAGTCGGTGTTAGCAGCTACAGCAGCCATGGCTCCTGGTTCTTCCGATAAATAAGCATCAATTTTACCTGATAGGACGGAAGAAATCATGGTTGGAAAAGAATCCAAAGCTGTCCCTTTCTGGACATTAGGTATTTGATCGATTAAGCCATAATGGAAGGTATTTAGCTGAGCGGTTACTTTAGCGTTTGAAAAATCTTCGATGGATTGAGCATCGACAAAATCAGAATCTTTGCGAACTACCAGGACCATCTGACTTTCATAATAATTATCAGAAAAGTCAATTTCCTTCTTACGCTCTGGTGTGACCGACATGCCAGCAATGATAGCATCTACCTTACCAGAATTTAAAGCTGGAGGTAGACCATCCCACTCTAATTTTACAATTTCTAATTCCAAACCTAACTGTTGCGCTAACTCTTGTGCGATGTGGACATCATAGCCATTGCCAAACTCTCCTTTAGAGTTAGAAATAGGGAGCGCTCCATTTACTAGAGAAGGTTGCGACCAGTTAAAAGGTGAATAATTAGCTTCCATTCCTACTTTTAAAACACCAGGATCTTCAAGTCCTTCTTGGATCTGTTCACTATTAATAGTTGATAACTTCTTGTCTTCAGCACCTACAATCATTTTAACAGGCAAAAGCAATATAAACATTAAGATTAAGACACTGAGCTTTTTAAACAGTCCTTGATTCTGTTCCATTCTGATCCTCCTCGTAATTTTTACTATAAAAAATAAATATACCTTTTATAGTAAATTTGGTCAAGTTTTGAATGTATAGACTATTATTTATGTTAAACGTAAATGATAATGTCTCAAGAGAACACAAATCAAAATGTCCCACTAT
>NZ_JBNUPM010000022.1:0-18337 GCF_050409425.1 Facklamia sp. P13064
TGCAAGCGATTGATTTGAAGGCTGATAAAGGGTAGTCATAAACATAAGAGGGTCTTGAGTGATCGAGAGAGAAACGAAGGTCTTGGACCACACGATAGACGTCTTTAAGGACTTCTAAAACAAGCAATCTATTATAGAGAAAGGTTGAAAGTATTGAAGAATGAGCTGAAACGATTTAAGGATATATTGAATGTTACAAGCATTAAGAATTAAACTAAAATTAAACGGCTTGTCTCCTATCCGATACAGGTTACAAGCCGCTTAAAGATTATTTGATTAAAGTGACGTATTTATGGGTTCAGTACATTTTAAAAATAGAAGGGGGTTTTCTTTTTTTTTACTCTAAAATAAATAACTAAGACTATAAAAAACAATGAAAATTATACTTATAGCACCCTGATAATTCAGCTTGTTTTGAATACGGTGATGTTTCTTGACAGGGATTAAGCTTGGTAAGTAAATAGCAAGTGTAACTACAAAGAATAGAATTTGAACGAGGTAGAAAGACTGAGTGGGTAGTGAGGTGTAAACTCCTGTAATACTCGCTAGTACTAGCATTGAAAAGACTATGTATGTAATCTTTACGGGTATTTTTCTTTCAAGTATCTTAAAATTATATATTCCTTTAAGAAACTGCTGATTTATTTCTAAAGCTGTCATCAATATAATAAGGGGTATAAAAGATATCATTGCTTTATTGTTTAAAGTATTCGCCTGTGAATAGTAGGCGATAATATTTAGTAAAAAGCCAGTAAAATAACTATTTAATAGTATATGATAAATGGTCTTAACTAAAGGGACAAATTGGTACTGAACCACTATTATGATAATGTATATAATTAACAAAATATTTATAATGTAGTGCTGGTTTATCATAAAGAACAAAGCGGCTGTCAGCAAGCCTATTAATAAAAGATAGTATATAATAGGTGATTTAGCCTTGGGATCTTTTAAAATATGATGATAATAATTGTAATGGTTAGTCATATTGCTTAAGATAACAACTAGTGCTAAAAGCCCAAGATCTAACCAGTCGACTTGCTTCACTGAATAAATAGCGGTAGTTAGTCCAAAACCAATCCACGACAAAGGATAGCCTACTAACTGCATCAAAGGATGTTTAAGTATGTTATTAATTGTGTTCATTGAGTTTCCTTTCAAGAGGATTTTATAATTGAAATTGTTTCTATTAGTATTCTAAGGTATAATTTACAACGTTACAACCAAAAGTTCCCGATAGGGTTCACGATTCATCGATTGTGAATTTGCCTTGTAACCAATATAAAAAATGGGGGAAGATAAATGAAAGCTTTAGAGAAAAGATTATTTACATCAGAGTCAGTTACAGAGGGACATCCAGACAAGATTGCAGATCAAATTTCTGATTCAATTTTGGATGCCATCTTGAAACAGGATCCGATGGCCAGAGTAGCCTGTGAAACAGCTGTTAACACTGGCTTAGTTATGGTGTTAGGAGAAGTTACTACGAGTGCCTATGTGGATATTCATAAAATTGTTAGACAGAAGGTTGATGAAATTGGTTATAATCGTGGCAAATTTGGTTTCGACGCCGAAAACTTAGCCATTATTGTTTCTTTAGATGAACAATCAGCTGATATAGCTATGGGGGTTGATTCAGCTATTGAAACAAGAGAAAACCAAGAAAATGTACAAGAAATAGGAGCGGGTGACCAGGGATTGATGTTTGGTTATGCTTGTGATGAGACGCCAGAATTGATGCCTTTACCGATTTCTTTGGCGCACAAATTAACACGTAGACTGACTGAAGTAAGAAAATCTGGACAGTTGGACTATTTAAGACCGGACGGTAAGGCTCAGGTAACTGTAGAATACGACGAACAAGATCAACCCGTTAGATTAGAGGCAATAGTCGTTTCAACTCAGCATAGCGAGGAAGTGTCATTAGAAGAGCTTAGAGGAGCTATTTTAGACCTTGTTATTAAACCAACTATTCCAAACGAATTATTGGATGAAGAAACTAAGATTTATATTAACCCCACAGGACGTTTCATTATAGGCGGTCCAAAAGGAGATGCAGGCCTCACCGGACGCAAAATTATAGTGGATACATATGGAGGGTATGCTCGTCATGGAGGAGGCGCATTTTCAGGAAAGGACGCAACCAAAGTGGACCGATCAGCCTCCTATGCTGCACGCTATATTGCTAAGAATATAGTGGCTGCAGGAATTGCAAAAAAAATAGAAATTCAAATTGCTTATGCGATTGGAGTGGCTCAACCAGTATCTGTTAGTGTGAATACCTTTGAAAGCTCCGATCATTCAGATGCTGAAATTGTTCGGGCCATTCGTCAGGTTTTTAAACTTACACCTAAGGGAATTATTGATATGTTGGATTTGAGGAAGCCAGTTTTCGCCAAAACAGCAGCCTATGGCCATTTTGGCAGAGAAGAAGTTGGATTCACTTGGGAACGTACAGATAAGGTTGAAGAACTAAAGTCTTTACTAATGTAAGCTATTAGGTTGTACTTATCTATTATTTTTAGTAATATATGCTTAGTTAGAATAATTATAAATAACAATTCGGAGGGATTAGAATGAAGTATGTTGTAGTTGGAACATCACACTTTGGTTATGAGTCGGTTCAGACTTTATTAAAGCGTGACCCAGACGCTGAAATTCATTTATTTGAGGCGGGAGAAGAGTCATCCTTTATGGGGTGAGGTTCTCAATCATACCTGGAAGGTATATCTAAAGAGTTGTCAGAGTTACATTTTGCCAATAACGCCTCCTATAGTGAACAAGGTATTATCATGCATCCTGCCAGCCAAGTAATAGGAGTCAACCCAGAAGAAAAAACAGTAACGGTTAAGACAGAAGAAGGAGAGCATCAAGAGTCTTATGATAAGTTACTATTGAGTCCAGGTGGGTTTGCACCACTTCCTCAGTTTGAAGGATATGATTTAGAAAATGTTCACACTTTTAGAGGACCAGAAGATACGCAAGTAGTATACGATCGTATGAAAGAAACTAACCACTTAGTAGTGATTGGTTCTGGTTATATCGGAGTGGAAGTGGCAACGGCATATGCAGAAGCGGGTATAGATGTTACAGTTATTGATATGGAAGATCGTATTTTGCCTGCTTATTTAGATGAGAACATTTCAAAATTACTAGAAGCGCACGGTGCTGATAAAGGCTTACACTTTAAGGGTGGAGAAGCTGTTAAAAAACTATTAGGAGAAGGCAATAAAGTCAAAGCTGTTGTGACCGATAAGGGTGAATATCCTGCTGATACAGTTGTAGTAGCTGTAGGTGTTAAGCCAGCAACTGACTGGTTGAAAGGCACTCTTGAAATGGATGATCATGGCTTTATTCAAACAAACGAATACCTAGAAACATCCGCAAAAGACGTATACGCTGGTGGAGATGCAACTTATATTCCTTTTGCACCAACGGCTGATAAGACAAATATTGGTCTTGCTACCTTAGCGAGAAGACAAGGAATCGTAGCCGCTCTTAACGCCTCAGGAACTCAATTCAAGATGCCTAGTGTATCTGGAACTTCTGCCTTGAGATATTTTGACTATACGATTGCTTCAACTGGCTTATCAATGGTCAATAAAGATTTATATGAAGGTAAAGTAGCTTGGAAATATGTAGAAGAAAAAGTTTATCCTGATTTCATGCGTAAACCAGGCACTGTTCATATGATGATTTTCTATGATGAAGATAGCCATATCATTTTAGGTGGACAGCTAGTTTCTAAATTTGATGTAGCCGATTCAATTAATGTGCTTTCAACAGTCATTAATGCCAAATATACGCTTGAGCAACTAGCGTTGTTAGACTTCTTCTTCCAACCTAACTATGACCGTCCATGGCATTATTTAAATGTCTTAGCGATTGAAGCCTTAGGTAATACTGTTGGGGGAGCAGATAAATTACTGTTCTAATAATCATTAAAAAAACTAGTCCATGCTAAAATGGGCTAGTTTTTATTTTAAATTAAATTTCTTTAATATTTCTCTTATAATTTAAGAAGCCGTTGAAGAAAGCGTTTAATTTGTGTAAGATAGGAGTACAGAGATTGAAATTTAGTATATCTAGGAGGCAATCATATGGCTTATGATTTTAAAACGTGTGTCGATCGCACACAGCAAGGTTCTAAAAAATGGTTATTAATGAGAGAGTCTAATAAGAATATTCCTGAGGGGATCGCTCCGCTTTCAGTAGCAGATTTAGACTTCCCAATGGCACCCGGTATCATTGAAGGCTTAAAAAAAGATTTGGACGAACTTGTCTTAGGCTACACCGTACCGAATCAAGCCTATTATGAAGCCGTTAAGAAATGGATGAAAGACCAGCACCAATGGGATGTTAAAGAAGAGTGGATGGTTACCGCACCTGGAGTTGTTCCAGCAATTAATGTTTTCGTTAATGCTTTTACACAAAAAGGCGATGGTATCATTATTTTAGAGCCTGTTTATGGACCTTTTACGGCAGCTATTGAAAATAATGAGCGTAAGAAGATTAATGTTGAGTTAATTAATAATGAAGGATACTATACCATAGATTTTGAAGCATTAGAAGCAGCAGCAAAAGAGGCTAAAGCAATGATTTTCTGTAGCCCTCACAATCCAGTCGGGCGTGTATGGAAGAAAGAAGAACTGGAAAAAGTTGCTAAAATTTGTAAGGAAAATGACCTATATCTATTTTCAGACGAAATTCATTTTGATCTAGCCCATAAAAATTTCAAACATAATGTCTTTGCTAATTTATCTGACGATATTGCACAGCGTGTAGTCGTGGCCACTGCGCCTTCTAAAACGTTTAACTTAGCGGGTTTACAGACATCAAATATCTTCATCGTGAATCCTGAATGGCGTCAACGATATATCGAAACAGCTGAAAAAATGAATTTGCTTTCTGTTCCAGTCTTAGGTCTTTATGCCTGTAAACATGCCTATAATGATTGTTTAGATTGGAAAGAAGCATTAGTAGAATTAATCGAAGAAAATTATCAAATGGCAAAAGCGATGATTGAAGATCAGCTGCCTGAAATTGTAGTAACACCAATGGAGGCTTCCTATTTATTATGGTTGGATTTAACTCCATTAAATATGGAATGTGAGGAAATTATTAAGCTGTTAGAAGCACATCATGTTTATATCAATAATGGTGTGATGTTTGGCTCTTGTGGTGAAGGTTTTATTCGTATTCATTTAGCCCTACCTAAGGAAATAGTCAAAGAGAGTATCGAACGGTTTATTGAAGCCATTAAGAGCAGATAGATTATAAGCTTAAATTGAAATTAAACTAATAAAGATAAAACAAAGAAGCAGTCATTCATGATTGCTTCTTTATTTCTTTTCGATAGTAATTAAAAGAGGAGGGTGATTCCTTTGATTTAAAAAATCAAGAATAGAGATTGTAAACTGATCTTGCGACCATAGCGTTAATTGTTTTATTAATTCTTCTTTTTCAATCGCTCCCTCTTTATGTCCTGAATAAACAACAATAAATATTTTCCCTTTTGAAACTAAGCGCTGAGCAATTTGATTGAGTGCTTGTAAGGTTGTGGAAGCTTTAGTAGTGATTTGATGGCTGGCTCCAGGTAAATAGCCTAAATTAAAAATAGCTCCATGAACTTTAGCTAAGGTTGAAAAACTGAGAACTTGATCAAAATGCTGGTGTCCATTGTTAAAAAGTTGGAAAGAATCGGATGAAAAGATTTTTAGCTTTTGTTGAGCTATTTCCAGTGCTTGAACTTGAATATCGAAAGCAAAAAGTTTTCCAGAAAAAGCCGGGTGGCTTAATATAAAAAAACTGTCATTTCCTTTTCCGAGAGTAGCGTCAATATAATTTCCAGCAGGGAATCTTTCAATTAATTTTCCTAAAGCATCATGACTAGACTGTAAGGCATTCTTCATTATTCCACTCTTTCTAATAAAAGTTGACTGCCATCTGAGGAAGTGAGTATGGTAGTCGTACCCTTAAACTTTATTTCATATTGCTTTGCTTGGTGCGCTGATTGAATAAGATTTAAATAGTTTCCTTCTAAATAATAACGCGCTGTAAAATTTAACTCCTCTTTTTTATCAATCAGCAAATCCCTTGTTTCTTGTAGAGATAAATCCAACTCTTGTTCGGCTTGTTCTAGGAAATTATCTTCATTCAGTTGAAAGTGAACAAGCTCATCTTGAAAATCTACTTGATAAATAAGTGAATCATTTAAAGTAACTTGCCAACAGTGATTTTCAAGTTTTTTTTCATTTAAGAAAGAACATCCTGACAGAAGAACAAATGAAAGGATGAGTATATGTTTTAAATAGGACTTCAAAAAAATCGCTCCTCTATATTGTGGCCATTTATTCATACTATACTCGCTAATGTATTCAATTAAAAGTAGTCAAACCAATATTGATATATTTCATTTATGTTACTTATGTTAAAAATCCAATAAAAGTAACGATAAAGGAACATTTTTTATTAGAGATGGCATATAATACAGTATGTATCCGTATGGAAATTTATTTAATTTGGAGGCTGAAGGATGATTCAACAGCGAAATCGGAGAATGCGTCAGCAAGAAAAAATCCAAAGACGCAAACTATTTAAGAAAATTTTCACCAATATTAATGTTGGTGTAATGTTACTGTCAACAAGTGTGTTAACACAAGTTCAATCTGAAAATGCCATTGTTCATGCTCAGAAATCTCAAAAGAAATTCTCTCCACAAGAATTTATCAATAGTATCGGGCAATCTGCGAAAGAAATTGCTGCTAAAAATGATTTATATGCTTCTGTTATGATAGCCCAAGCAGCGTTAGAGTCCGGCTGGGGAAGTTCAACACTTGCTCAAGCACCTAACTATAATCTGTTTGGAGTCAAGGCAGGAAAAAAGGATAAAAAAGTGGAAATGGATACTCTAGAAGATGATGGGACAGGATCTTATTATCAAATTAAAGATAACTTTAGAAAGTATGATTCTTATGCTGATTCATTATTGGATTATGCTAGAGTATTAACTGGTGAAGGATCTGCTTGGAGAAAAAGCTATTATCAAGGAGCTTTAAAATCCAATACAACTTCGTATCAAGAGGCAACAGAACATTTAACTGGACGTTATGCAACAGATACACGCTATGGCGGAAAATTAAACCAAATAATTAGCCAATATCAATTGGATCAATTTGATGGCCCCAATCAGTCCACTACAATTAAACCTACTACATCACCAGAAACAAGCATTGTAGACGAAACTGTTTCAAGTGAAATCGTTTCAACCAATGGAAGCTATAAAGTCCAGCCGGGTGACGGATTTTATAAAATAGCCAAGAAATTAGGCGTAAATGTTGATGACTTAATAAAAGTTAATGGAATGACGATTCAATCAGTTATCCATCCCAATCAAGTTTTAAGGATACCTGGTCAAACTCAAGTTACTAGTCAAGTAAATAAATTATCTATCAGCAAGCCTTCTGCAAGCAAGCCGGTTGAAAATACGAATGAACCTGTTGATAAGAACACTGTAAGCTCAACAACTAAAGGGCTTTACACTATTAAAGCGGGCGATTCTTTATATGCTATTGCGAAAAAGCATGGTGTGCGTATTAACGACTTATTATTAGCTAACGGCATTCACTTAAATACTGTTATCCATCCCAATCAAAAATTGATAATTCCTGGAAGCAATATGGGTGAAGCGTCTTCTCATCTTGTTAATAAAAAGCCAGTATCTACGCCAAAAGAAAATCTAGTAGTTACAGATAAAACTCAAGAAATTAAACAAAATACAAGTGGGGATTATATAGTAAAAGCAGGTGACTCTTTATGGGCCATTGCAAATCGCCATGGAATAACATTAGCTAACTTATTAGAAGCAAATAATCTACAAGTTAACAGTCTAATTATTCCAGGCCAAAAATTAAATATTTCCACTAAAACTTCATCAAGTCAAGCCCTAGCTCGTCAAGCAACGAAGTTAGAAACTAAAGTAGAAGTTATTAAGCAAGATGACGTTTCAATCGAATCTTCAGTAACTGTTTCTACTCCATTAAAGTCTGAAACGGTTAACTTAAGTCAAACAATTAATGAAGAATCAAATGAAAGCACTAATGAAGTAGTTTCAACGGGTTCTTATGTTGTAAAGGCTAATGATACTTTATATGCGATTGCACGTCGTAATGGCTTAGATGTTAATGATCTGATTGAAAAAAATGGTGGAACAACCATTTATATCGGACAAATTATTAATTTTTAAAAATTTAAAAATGTAGGACCTAGTAAATTGTGGATCATCTAAAGAGAACTTACATTTGGTGAAAGTAAGTGTTGAAAAGCTTTTGAACTCTTCCTTTTAATGCTCGAGCTAAGCGTAAAGTGTTAACTTGAGACGTTTGCTGCGTTAAAGCATAGAGCATTAGCTCTCAGCTAATGAAATAATAGGTGGTACCGCGCGATTGCGCCCTATGAAGTTGTCTTTGAGATGATTTCATAGGGCTTTTTTGTATAAAAGATTAGATAATTGGAGGAAAAGAATATGACATATCAGCATCGAGTAATTGAGAAAAAGTGGCAAGATTATTGGGATAAAAATGAAACTTTTAAAACTAAGGATAGAGCAGACCGAGAAAAATATTATGTATTAGACATGTTTCCATACCCTTCAGGTCAAGGACTACACGTAGGTCATCCAGAAGGTTACACTGCTACTGATATTATGGCCAGAATGAAAAGAGCACAAGGTTATGATGTTCTTCATCCAATGGGGTGGGATGCTTTTGGTTTACCAGCTGAACAATATGCCTTAGATACTGGTAACGATCCAGCAGATTTTACAGCAAAAAACATCGCCAACTTTAAACGTCAAATCAAATCTCTAGGCTTCTCTTATGACTGGGAGCGAGAATTTGCTACTACCGATCCATCCTATTACAAATGGACTCAATGGATTTTTACCAAACTTTATGAAAAAGGATTGGCTTATCAAGCGGATGTTACCGTTAATTGGTGTGAAGCTTTAGGAACAGTATTAGCTAACGAAGAAATTGTAGATGGTGTGTCAGAACGTGGCGGTTACCCTGTAGTCCGTCGTCCAATGAAGCAATGGGTATTAAAAATTACAGCCTATGCCCAGCGTTTACTTGATGATTTAGAAGATTTGGATTGGCCGGATTCAGTTAAAGAGATGCAACGCAATTGGATAGGCCGCTCTGAGGGAGCTTTAATTGATTTTGAAGTAAAAGATAGTCCTTCAATCATTACAACTTATACTACCCGTCCAGACACTTTGTTTGGTTTGTCTTATATCGTTTTAGCACCAGAGCACGAGCTCGTTAAAGACTTAACGAGTCCAGAACAAAAGACAGAAATAGAAAGCTATATTGCTGCTGCTTCGATTAAAACGGATTTAGACCGTACTGAACTTGCTAAAGATAAAACGGGTGTATTCACTGGCTCATACGCCATCCATCCTGTAACAGCTAAAGAGATACCTATTTGGATTGCAGACTATGTATTGGCTTCTTATGGAACAGGTGCGGTCATGGCGGTCCCAGCTCATGATCAAAGAGACTATGAGTTCTCACAAAAATATGATTTACCAAGATATGAAGTGATTAAATCCGAAGAAGGAATTCAAAATGAGGCATATGTAGAAGATGGAATGCATATTAATTCTGAATTTTTAGATGGTTTGAACATAGAAGCAGCCAATCAAAAAATGATTGAGTGGTTAGAAGCTAATGCTAAAGGACAAAGAAAAGTTAACTTCCGCTTAAGAGACTGGGTCTTCTCTAGACAAAGATATTGGGGAGAGCCTATTCCAGTTATACATTGGGAAGATGGTACAAGCACAGCGATTGCTGAAGAAGAACTACCTTTACTTTTACCTAAGACAGACCGCATTAAACCTTCTGGAACAGGCGAATCTCCATTAGCCAATGTTAAAGATTGGCTGGAAGTTGAAGATCCCAAAACAGGCATGAAGGGCCGAAGAGAAACAAATACTATGCCACAATGGGCAGGTTCTTCCTGGTATTTTTTACGTTACATGGATCCAAATAATACTGAAGCGATTGCTTCTGAAAAGGCATTAAACAAATGGCAAAATGTCGATCTCTATATAGGTGGAGCGGAACATGCTGTTTTACATCTTCTTTATGCCCGTTTTTGGCATAAGTTTCTTTATGATTTGGGGGTCGTTCCTACTAAAGAACCTTTCCAAAAACTCTACAATCAAGGAATGATTTTGGGTGAAAACAATGAAAAAATGTCTAAATCGAAGGGAAATGTGGTTAATCCAGACGATGTAGTTAATGAATATGGCGCAGATACATTGAGAGTATATGAAATGTTCATGGGCCCCTTAGACGCATCGATCGCTTGGTCAGAAAATGGCTTGGAAGGTTCAAGACGTTTCTTGGATCGCGTATGGCGTTTATTTATTGAGGAAACGACGGGTCAAATAAGTTCAGCTATTCAAGAGTCTGAAGATGATCAATTGACTAAGATTTACCATCAAACAGTCAAAAAAGTGACAGAAGATTTTGAGCAGTTACATTTTAATACAGCTATTTCTCAACTAATGATTTTCTTAAATGAAGCTAGAAGCGTCGATGTATTGCCTAAGAAATATGCCAAAGGCTTTGTTCAGTTGTTAGCTCCAATTGCACCGCACTTAATGGAAGAGTTGTGGCAAAAATTAGGGCACTCTGAATCATTATCAGAAGCAAGCTGGCCAGAATATGATGAGTCACTCATTAAAGATGAAGTTGTTGAAATTGTCATCCAAATTAACGGTAAAGTTAAAGCAAAACTCGATATAGCTTTGGATTTAGAAAAAGAGGCTATGGAAGAGTTAGCTCTTGCAGAAGCAAGCATAAAAAAAGAGTTGGATGGTAAAACAGTTCGTAAAATCATTGCTATTCCTAACCGTTTGGTTAACATAGTGGCTAACTAGTTAAAGTGCTAAGAAATCGTTCTTGATATAGATACATGTTATATTAGAGACGAAATATCAATAAAAGGGGTGTAGTAAGTGTCTGATAATCAATTTGATGATAAAAATCAGGGATTTAAAAATGATTACGACCGTTTTGATACACTAGAATTTACAGAAGAAGATCTCGAAAAACTGAGACATCCTAATCCTCGGCCAATGGATTCAGATTATTTTGACCGAGAGATAAAAGCTGATCCTAATACAAATCAACCGATCGAAAATTTAGTAGATCATCAATTGACAGAAAATGAAAAAGAGTCAGCCATTAACAATCAAACTACTGAAGAACAAGCAGGAGAATTACTTGAGCAATTTGAAGATAACTCAGAGGAAGTAATTGAAGCCGAGGAAGAAATCGCAGACAATCAAATTGAAGTTAGTTCTCTAAGTTCAATTGAGGATACTGATAAAGAAAGGGAATTCTCACAGTTAACTCAAAAAGTTGAAATTATGAAAGATCCAGCTAATCATCTTAAGGAAACACTGGAATTAGAAATAGAACCAGATCTTTTTACTCGTCATGATTTTGAAAAACAAGATGGTCATGGAAATGAAAATGAGAACCCCTTCCAGTATCGATCGATTGAGGAAAGCCTAAGAAAAGAGCATCGAAATAAGCGGGCTGCTAATGTTAGACCTGGATTCTTTCAAAGAGTTTTCCAGATAGTTTTTTCAACGCGTGATGAATTTGAACCCCTTACTTCTGAAGAACGAGAAGATGAAGAAGTTGTGCATGAGTCTCTCAACACCAATACTTTTGAAGTTGAATCCTATGATTCAGACGAAGCATTGATTGATAATTCTTTAGCGAGTGAGGAAGCAGTTAGTCTAGAACAAGAGTCTCTTAACGAATTGGACGTAATTAATAATAGCCATCCAGCTGAAGATATTGAGGATAATAGTCAAGCTGAAACTGAAAGTCTCTCTCAAACTCCTAATTCAAGTTTAAAGAGTAGTTCAAATTCTCTTGAGGAAGCATTGACTGATGGGGAATCGGCAGAAAGTTCACCAGCTGAAAATATAGACGAAGGGAGGGAAGATAAGGAGTTTGAGTCACAATCTTTATCGCAAGAAAAGACTCAAGATAGTAACAATCGTCAATCTCAAGAAGAGCAGAATTCTTCCTCTGTCGAACCTGCTTTTTCTAAAGTCAATTTCAATTCCAAGACCAATGAAAGTTCTTCTGATGAAAAAGATTTAGAATCGCAAAAGTCATCGCAAACTCAAATGTATAATGATGAAGAAATAGAAGCTTTAGCATGGGACATCTTGCCTGAAGATCATTATAAACAAGAGCAAATAACTCCTAAAAAAGGATCTAATTTATTAGATAAGGTTAAAGTCAATTCACGCAATGCCTGGGCTAAAATTGCAGCTAATTCTACAAAGCTGTTAGAGAAAACCAAGCAGTCAACCAGTCAAATGCTACAAACGGTTCAAAATCATGATGATAAAGACAGTGAAGTTGAAGGAGAAAAAGAGACACCAACTGAAAAACAAGCGCCTTTAGATGCGATTCTTGAACAGGAATCGTCTGATGAAAATGAACAAGCTGCAATCATTAATAATGATGACCAAGAGTCAATAAATGAAGAAGAAAAACCCAAGGATAGGGATAATTTATCTGAAGAAGAGTCCATTGCAGAAGAAATTTCGCAAAAAACTTCTTATTACGAAGCGCCAATTTTAACGGATGTCCTTCTTGAAGACACCTTAGATGCTAATCTTTTTGAAGCAGAAAAAGCTCAGCAAGAACTGAGTGAACAAGGCCATTCTGAAGATAAATCTAAATTTGTTGCTGGTGCTGCTTGGTTGTCAATGGGACAAATACTATCCCGAATTATTGGGGCTTTATATATTATTCCATGGGCAGCTTGGCTAGGGGCAGAATATTCTCAAGCAAACTCTCTTTATGCTGTTGGATATAATCCATACGTATTTTTCTTATCAATTGCAGTAGCTGGTTTTCCTGCGGCGGTTGCTAAGCAGATAGCCTTTTACAGCACTAAGAAAGAATTTAAAGTGGTCGACAAGCTCTTTAAATATTCACTGGGAATTATGGCCTTCTCAGGTATCTTAATTGCTGCAATCTTTTATTTAATCGCACCTGTATTAGTAGCTAATTCACCAACAGATAACCAAGAAGCGGCAATCATTGTCGTTCGTTCATTAGCACCGGCTCTCTTGATTTTACCTACTTTAAGCCTATTTAAAGGATATTTCCAAGGTTATAGTCAAATGATACCGCTAGCCCTTTCTGAGGTTCTGGAACAAATTATGCGAGTTCTTTATATCTTAGGTGCTACTTACCTGATTATGATGGTTTACGAGGGATCGATTACAGACGCGGTTGCTCATTCAACTTTTGCAGCCTTTGTTGGAGCCTTCATTGCCTTGCTCTTCTTGGTTGGTGCTTATATTATTCATAATCGAAAAATGAAAAGTATTAAAGAGACATCCTTAAATAAGATGGATATCGATTTCATGGATAGCCTAAAAATTATGCTACGTGATTCGATTCCTTTCATCTTGCTTGGCTCAGGTATAATTTTTGCACAAAATATTGATACCTATACCTTTAAACAAATCCTTGTTCGTACCAGTGTGTTATTAAATTCAGAAATTGCTGAATTATTTGGAGCGATGAGCTTAGATGTTAATAAATTAGTGATGATTATTGTATCATTTGCTGTAGCTATTGCGGCTTCATCAATCCCAGCTGTTTCAAGTAAGTACGCTGAAGGAAATATTAATAAAACCAGTGAATTAATCAAAAATATTGTTCTTTTATTCACCTTTATCATGCTGCCAGCCTCAATCGGAATGGCGATTATAGCTGACAATGTCTATCCTTTCTTCTATCCAGCAGGTATTTCTGCAGGACCGGGTTTATTAACGACAGGATCATTTACAGCTATTGTATTAGGAGCATATACTGTTTTTGCAACCATTCTTCAATCAATGGATTATCGTCGGTTTGCAATCACTTATTTACTGGTAGGTTTAGCAATTAAGCTTGTTCTACAATTTCCAATGGTAGCGTTATTCCAAGCTCACGGTGCTTTACTGGCGACCTTCTTTGGCTTTGCTGTGGCTGCTGTTTTAATGTGGATGAAGATTTGGCGTGTAATCAAAATTCGTGATCGTTATTTTGTAGGTGATATTGTGCGCATTGTGATTGCGACAACCATTATGGCAATTGGTACTTACGGTTGGAATCGTTTAATCAATCTGATGATGGATCCAGTAGGACGAGGCTTAACTTTAGTTCAAATCATTATAGTCGTTTTGATTGCCATTCTTATCTATAGTGGGACTATGGCCCTATTCGGTATGTTGCCGATTATTATCGGTGATTACCGTGCGGATTTACAAAAGAAATTGAGTATCCACCGATGAGATTAGATAAATTATTAAGTCATATGAATTTCGGCTCTAGAAAAGAAGTCAAGTCTTTAATTTCAACAGGAAGTGTTCGAGTCAATGGTGAACAAATTATAAAAGCAAACTTTCAAGTAGACGAAAACAAGGACTTGATAGAAGTAGATGGACAACAAATTATTTACCACAAGTTCATCTATTGGCTCTTGAATAAACCGCAAGGCGTTATCTCTGCCACTGAAGACGGACACCATGATACGGTTATCGATTGTCTACATCCGGATGATTATCGTTTTGATCTCTTTCCGGTAGGGAGACTAGATATTGACACCACTGGTCTCTTATTAATTACCAATAATGGTCAAATGGCTCATCAGTTAACTTCTCCAAAAAAACAAGTTTATAAAACCTATCAAGCTTTAATTGAAGGAAATGTTACGAAAGAAACGGTAGCAGCGTTTAAAGCAGGCTTGGATTTAGGAGAATTTATAAGTAAACCCGCTCAATTATGGATTGATGAAGTAGATTTTGAAAAGAGTCTATCTAAAATTCGCGTTTCCATTAGTGAGGGTAAATTTCACCAAGTAAAAAGAATGTTTCAAGCTTGTCAGATGGAAGTTCTTCAACTTCACCGTTTATCAATGGGACCTCTCCAGCTTGAAGATGACTTAGCTCTTGGAGATTATCGTCAATTAACTCAAGCTGAAATAGAAGCTCTAAAGCCATTGGGTTATGAATAGTAAAAATGCTATTCTCAGAGAAGAAGTCTTATTAAAAAAAAGACTTAAATTTAAAGTAGAGATATAGGGTTGGATAAATTTATATGATATAATGGGAACGGATTCATTTGATGGCAATAGTTTATTAAAGTCAGAATGATTTTGAAATTCTATATTTTATGGAGGTAGAAAGATGGAAAATTTAGACAATATTAATTGGTTAGATGAAGTCACTAAACGTCAAGAAGACTTATTAGAAGATCTTTTTCGGATGATTCGCATTCGTTCAGTTCGTGAAGATGATTTAGCAACAGCAGAGGCTCCTGTTGGACCTGGACCTAAAAAAGCTTTAGAAGAATTCTTAAAAATGGCCCAAGAAGATGGTTTTGAAACGAAGCAATTTGGGCCTTTGGTGGGCCGTGTTGAAATTGGAGAAGGCGATCAAACCTTAGGTATTTTAGGTCACCTGGATGTTGTTCCTGAAGGAACTGGTTGGGACACTGACCCTTATGAGCCAGTAATCAAAGATGGACGCATTTATGCGCGTGGTTCTTCTGATGATAAAGGACCAACAATTGGTGCTTACTTTGCCATTAAATTATTACGTGAATTAGGCGCAGAGTTTAATCAAAAGATTCATCTGATTGTTGGAACAGATGAAGAATCTGGCTGGATGTGTATGGATCATTATGCTAAAGTTGAAAAAATGCCAGACTATGGTTTTTCACCAGATGCGCAATTCCCGATTATCAACGGTGAAAAAGGAAATGTTTCTGCTCAATTTAAATTTGATGCTAAGCAAACAGTGGAAGCTAATCATAAATTGCTTGATTTCCATGCAGGTCTTCGTGCAAATATGGTTCCTCAAGAAGCTTATGCGAGTGTAAAAACTGATCAAGCAGACCAAATAAAAGCTGATTTCCAAGCCTTTTTAGAAGATCAACCTGTATCAGGTAAAGTTTCCCAAGCGTCTGGTCAATTACGTTTTGAACTAACAGGTAAGGCGGCTCACGGATCTACTCCAGAAAAAGGCCATAATGCGGGAACTTACTTAGCTGCTTTCTTAAGTAAGTATACATTTGATAAAAAAGAAGCCAATGACTTCTTAACTCTAGTAGGCGATAAGTTACACCTTGATTTTGAAGGTGAAAAAATCGGTGTCGCTATAGTCGATGATATTATGGGAGCCTTGTCTATGAATATTGGTATTATCAATTTTGATGATGCTGAAGGTGGATTAGTAGATGCTAACTTTAGATACCCTAAAGGAACCGACAAAGATCAAATTCAATCAGCTATTATCAAAAATGTTGCTAACTTAGCAGTGAAAGTGGAAATGAATGGTAATAAAGACCCTCATTATCTTTCACCAGAAGATCCAATGGTTAAAACTTTACTGGATGTATATGCTAAACAAACTGGCAATGAAGTTTATGAAAAAACAATTGGTGGAGGAACTTATGGCCGCTTAATGGAGCGTGGAGTTTCATTTGGTGTCTTATTCCCAGATTCAATTGATACTATGCATCAAGCCAATGAGTTCCTTGCGATGGATGACTTATTAAGAGCTACTGCTATTTATGCAGAATCTATCTATCGCTTAACACGCTAATTGACCATTTAAGCAAACTTTCTAGCCAATTTGCTAGAAAGTTTGCTTTTTTTTATATATTCAAGTAACCTTCAATTCATGAAGAAAAAAGGTGAAATATTATGGAAATTATTCAATCAAAGCAAAATCAAAGAATAAAAGACTACCGCAAATTGCATTTAGCTAAGAATCGCAAAAAGACAGAAACTTATTTAATCGAGGGTGAACATCTTATTGAAGAAGCCATCACTTATCAAGCAGCCATTGAAGTAGTTTTAATGACGCCAAGTTATCATGAAAATCATATACAGACTATTGAACAAATCAAACAAGCTCAAATCGAAGTGTTGATTTTAAGTGAAGAAGTGATGAAGACAGTCGCACTCACTCAACATACCCAAGGAGTGATGGCTGTCATTAAGAAAAAAGAAAGTAATTTAGCTAAAAAAAATATAAATGGTAGCCACTATCTTTTATGTGACGGGGTACAAGACCCGGGCAATTTAGGAACCATGATTCGAACCGCTGATGCAGCAGGTTTTGATGGTGTATTCTTAGCTGAAGGTTGTGTAGACCTCTACAATGATAAAGTCATAAGAGCGAGTCAAGGATCTTTATGGCACTTGCCTATCTATGAAGCTTCAAACGCTCAAATATTTAAAGCCATTCAAGCGAGTGAACTTCCTCTTTATTGTACAGCCGTCAATCAAGAAGCTGAAGATTATCGTAAATTAATCGCTAACCACTGTGTCTTGGTTTTGGGCAATGAAGGGCAAGGTGTTGGGCCTTTTTGGATGGAAAAAGCAGATAAATCAGTCTTTATACCTATGCCAGGAAAAGCAGAATCCCTTAATGTATCTATAGCAGCAGGTATTTTAATGTTTGCCTGGAAACAATGGTCGAATTAGTTAATAAATATTAGCTTTATTAAACTTTTACATAGAATTTACATAAATTTCATATTTGAGGAGTATACTAGAGTTAGATTAAAGAAGGGACGTGGATAAATGGCAATAGCTTGGCAAGATAACCAAGAATATGTGGCAATTGTTAAAGATTTGATGGAGAATGAAAAAGTTCAATCTCTAGAAAAATTTGTCCATCATAAATATACCAATCGTTTAGCACATTCTATTTCAGTGTCTTATCGTTCATACCTTTGGGCTAAACGTTTTAAGCTCGATGCGATCGCTACAGCCAGAGCAGCCCTTCTGCACGATTTGTTTTTCTACGATTCTTGCTCAAAGGATTGCGTAGGCGGAAAAGGCCATAATTATGAGCATCCACGTATCGCTTTAAAGAATGCATTAGAAATCACTGATTTATCAGACAAAGAAAAAGATATAATTTTAAAACATATGTGTGGCGCTACTTTAGATATCCCACGCTATGGCGAGTCATTAATTGTGACTTTAATGGATAAGCAATCAGCTGTATGCGAATTAGTAGAAGGTTTAAAAAGGTGGCTAAAAGCCTCTCTATATAAGAAAGAGCAGACCATTGGATTTAGCGAATAGTGAGGGTGAAATGACTTTTCACTAAAGAGCAAGATGTCAACCGTAAATGAAAATGTCCTGAAATTTTAAAAATTTGCGGGATAAATCTACCGCGCTTCGCTTGGTGAACTCGAGGAAAAAGTGAGAATTTCTATTCTCATCT
>NZ_JBNUPM010000023.1:0-16531 GCF_050409425.1 Facklamia sp. P13064
TCAGTTTTCAATGAGCTTCGCTGCCATAAGTGACAACTTCTATATACTAGCATGGTTTAGACTTTTTGTCAAACCTTTTTAAAGATTTTTTGAATTTTCTTCTAAATATCTGCTTTTTTAAAAGATATTCGCTAGCAGGAATTACATTTTACTATCTTTTTTAATTTGTGTCAATATTTTTAGCACTTTTTTTCTTTTTTACGTGTATTTAAGCCTATAACTTATAAAAGGAGTTAATGATGACTCATATACTGTACTTTTATATTGGATCTTGTATAGCGAGTTTTGTTTACTATCTTTCTTATTCCATTATAAATAAAAGCTTTAGTTGGAAAGCACGATCTTCTTGTGATCATTGTCAGCACAAACTCTACTTTTGGCAGTTATTTCCTTTGTTTTCATATTTATTACTGAAGGGGCATTGTTTTTTTTGCTGTCGGAAAATAAGTGTCAATCACTTTTACTTTGAATTGTTTGGTGGACTCTGCTCTTTCTTCTTTTTTCTATTCACTGCTTTTTCTTTTTTTAATCTGATTTTATTACTTATCTTTCTATTCATGACCTTCATGGATATACTTGATCAGTGGGTTCCTGATTTTCTACAACTTTCTTTTTTGACGCTCGGATTACTCTATAATTATTCATATAATATTATTCCCTTTCAGTATTTTCTTATTTTCTGTCTTATCAGCTTTATTCTTATAAGAACAGAACAGTCTTGGATGGGAGGTGCCGATTTAAAATTCATCTGTATTTCTCTATTGTTTATTCCCCTAAGCTCTATTCCTTACTTTTTATTTTTAGCAGCTTCACTTGGACTTTTGTATTGTTATCTTTCTAAAAGTAAAATAATTCCATTTATCCCTTTTTTAATATTTTCTTTTATAACTAGTTATGTTTTGACATGATGCATTGTAAAATTTAATGCAACACGAGTAAAAATAAAACTCATAACAAATTTAATTCATGTAAAATGTCATTACTATAAAACATACACATGAAAGAGATTGTTATGAGCCCTATATATTACCACGGATGATAGAAGTAAGACTTTTCCCAAATACCTTCTCCTTTAAGACATTCTATAATTGGATATATAAGGAGACTTTATCCGTTTCCTTGCAGGTGTTAAGGAGAAAAGGTCACTCTAAAAAAACGAAAGAAAGAAGAGAAAGATTTGATATCAACACTTCTGTTTAGAAAAGACCCAAAGTGGTGAAGAAGCGCACTGAATTTAGACACTGACAACTTGATATTCTAGTATCTTCTTGAGGAAAAAGCAAAGGATGTTTAGCTACTTTTGCAGAAAGGAAGACTCGTACCTATTTTGCGATAAAAACACCAGACAGAAGTAAACAATCTATGTTAGAAGCGCTTTATCAATTAACAAAATCCTTACCACAAGGAGCCTTTAAAACATTCACATCCGATAGAGGAAAAGAATTCGCTTGCTATGACGTAGTAGAGAGTAAGTTAGGGATAGGTTTTTACTTTGCCGATGCCTAGAGTGCATGGCAAAGAGGCACCAATGAAGGCAGCAATGGCTTGCTAAGGGAATTCTTTCCTAAGAAAACGGATTTCGCACAGCTAAAGGATCAAGACTTGTTTAAAGCTATCTATAAAGTAAACGCTAGACCAAGGAAATGTCTAGCGTTTGAAGCACCCTTTGAACGTTATATTGAGGAATTGAATTTGTTAACAGAAGTGTCGTAATAATTATTGCAATATATCATATAAAAATACCCTTCAATTATGAAAAACTCCCCCTAAAATAGTTTTACTTTTGGGGGAGCAGTTCAATAATTGAAGGGTTTAATCTATTTTGTTTATTTCATTTGCTGTGGTTCCTCTGTTATCTCAGTTGGCATAGGAATAGTATCTTGAGTGGTTTGGATTTCCAAATCACGGTAGCTGTTCATTCCAGTACCAGCTGGGATTAATTTACCAATAATGACGTTTTCTTTTAGACCAATTAAGTAGTCACGGTCTCCACGAATAGCCGCATCGGTCAAGACACGTGTTGTCTCTTGGAAGGAAGCAGCTGAGATAAATGATTTTGTCTCAAGAGCAGCTTTAGTAATTCCAAGTAAGACGGGTCGAGCCGTAGCTGGTGTTTCCCCGCTTGTAATGGTGTCTTTATTAGCCTTAGCAAAGTCTGCGATATCCATTAAGGCCCCTGGTAAAATAGATGTAGAAGCAGGGTCCATTACACGAACTTTACGTAACATTTGACGAGCCATCACCTCAACGTGTTTATCACCAATTTCTACCCCTTGGCCACGATATACGGCTTGAACTTCGCGCATAATGTATTTTTGGACCGTTAAGACGTCAGTAACTGCTAATAATTCTTTGGGATCGATTGATCCTTCTGTTAAGGCTTGACCACGTTCTACACGATCGCCTTCATTGACTTTAAGGCGAGCAGCATAAGCCACTTTATAAGTGCGGTTATCCGTAACTCCTGTAACGGTAATTTCTTTCAACCGCTCGCTTGATTTTTCTTCAATCGAAGTAACAACTCCGGCAACTTCCGTAATGGTTGCTTGTCCTTTTGGAACACGCGCTTCAAAAATTTCTTGAATACGTGGTAAACCTTGAGTAATATCACCACCACCGGCAACCCCTCCCGTATGGAAGGTACGCATGGTTAACTGAGTACCAGGCTCACCGATAGATTGAGCAGCGATTGTACCTACTGCTTCTCCAACTTCTACTTCTGATCCAGTCGCTAAGTTGCGTCCATAGCAATGTTTACATACACCATGGTCAGTATTACATGTAAAGACTGAACGAATAGTTACAGCTTCAATACCTGCTTTAATAATTTCTGCAGCCTTCTCATCTGTAATCAATTCTTGAGCCTTAACAATTTCTTCTCCAGTTTCTGGATGAATGACTGATTTATGTGCATAACGTCCTTGTAAACGTTCTTCTAGGGACTCAATAACCGAATTACCATCGGCAATTTCACGAATTTCAACTCCACGGTCTGTTCCACAATCTTCCTCACGGATAATGACATCTTGAGCGACATCAACTAATCGACGTGTTAAATAACCTGAGTCAGCGGTCTTCAAGGCCGTATCGGTCATCCCTTTACGCGCTCCGTGAGTGGAGATAAACATTTCCATAACGTTTAAGCCTTCACGGAAGTTGGATGTAATTGGTAATTCGATAATTTTCCCAGAAGGAGCCGCCATATTCCCACGCATTCCGGCTAGCTGGGTAAAGTTAGAAATATTACCACGGGCACCAGAGTCAGACATCATAAAGATGGGGTTTAGACGTGGCAAGCTCTTTTGTAGATCCTTTTGAATCTGATCTTTGGCTTTTTCCCATGTACGAATAACATTTTCATAGCGCTCGTCTTCAGTTAGAAGTCCGCGTCGTCTCATTCGAGTAATCTCATCAACTTTAGCATGAGCTTTCTCTAAGATTTCTGCTTTACTATCTAAACTGAGAACATCCGCTACCCCTACGGTGATACCTGATTGCGTAGAATATTTATAACCCAAATCTTTCATCTTATCTAGCATAATTGATGTTTGAGTAATATGATAATGTTTAAAGACTTCAGCAATAATATTACCAAAATCTTTTTTCTTAAACGGTGACACAGGCTCCATCTGTTCAATAGCTTCTTTAACGTTTACACCTGGTTCCAAGAAATACTTATCAGGTGTTTGTTGCGTTAGGTTCTCATTTGATGGCTCATTTAAATATGGGAATTCATCTGGCATGATTTCGTTAAAGAATAATTTACCAATAGTTGTAACCATTAAACGTTCTCTTTGCCAGTCAGTGAAAGTTTTATTAGTGAAAGACTTAGCAGGAATCGCTACACGGGTATGTAAATGCACATAGCCATTTTGATATGCAATCTCCGCTTCTGAAATGGAGCTTAGAATCATTCCTTCGCCCACACGTCCCGGTTCTTCAATTGTTAAATAATAATTACCAAGCACCATGTCCTGTGAAGGTGTTGCAACTGGCTTACCGTCCTTAGGACTTAGGATGTTTTGTGCACCTAACATTAACAGACGGGCTTCAGCTTGAGCTTCTTCAGATAACGGTACGTGAACTGCCATTTGATCCCCATCAAAGTCAGCGTTATAAGCGTTACATACTAATGGGTGTAGACGAATTGCTTTCCCTTCAATTAAAACCGGTTCAAAAGCTTGAATACCTAATCGGTGAAGAGTAGGTGCTCGGTTAAGTAGTACGGGGTGTTCCTTAATAACATCTTCAATAACAGGCCAAATCGCATCATGTTGAACTTCAATCATACGTTTAGCATTTTTTACGTTGCTAGCTATTTCGCGTTCTACTAATTCTTTCATTACGAACGGTTTAAATAGTTCGATGGCCATTTCTTTTGGTATACCACATTGGTACATTTTTAAAGACGGTCCAACAACGATAACCGAACGACCAGAATAGTCCACACGTTTTCCTAAAAGATTTTGACGAAAACGTCCTTGTTTACCTTTAAGCATGTGAGAAAGAGATTTTAATGGACGATTACCAGGACCAGTAACAGCACGTCCACGACGACCATTATCAATCAAAGCATCTACTGCCTCTTGTAACATTCGTTTTTCGTTTTGCACAATAATATTTGGTGCACCTAAATCTAAAAGGCGTTTCAAACGATTGTTACGATTAATCACTCGACGGTAAAGATCATTTAAGTCAGAAGTTGCAAAGCGTCCTCCTTCCAACTGAACCATCGGTCTTAAATCAGGTGGTATAACTGGCAAAACATCCATAACCATCCATTCTGGTTTATTTCCTGATTCTTGGAAAGAATCCAAGATATCTAAACGACGAATCGCTCGCGTTCTTTTTTGTCCAGTCAACGTTTTAAGCTCTTCTCGTAAACCACTGATCTCAGCATCTACATCAACTGCATGTAGGAGTTCTTTAATCGCTTCTGCACCCATTTTGGCATAAAAACGGTTGCCGAACTCACGTTTTTTCTCACGATACTCTGTCTCAGTGAGTAATGATTTATATTCTAGACCCGTATCGCCTGGATCAATAACTATGTAAGAAGCAAAATAAATCACTTCTTCTAATAGTCTTGGGCTCATGTCAAGGATCAAGCCGATACGGCTTGGAATCCCTTTGAAATACCACACATGAGTAACTGGGGCTGCTAATTCTATATGCCCCATTCTTTCACGACGAACTTTAGCGCGAGTCACTTCCACGCCACAACGGTCACATACGCGACCTTTATAGCGAACACGTTTTAACTTCCCACAAGAACATTCCCAATCCTTGGTAGGACCAAAAATACGCTCGCAAAAGAGTCCATCTTTTTCGGGTTTTAAAGTTCGATAGTTGATGGTTTCTGGTTTTTTGACTTCCCCATAAGACCATGAACGAATTTTTTCTGGGGATGCGAGACCGATTTTCATGGAATCAAATTTATTAACATCTATCAAGGGGCCGACCTCCTTCTTGATTTAAGCTGGTGTTTCCACCAATTAATGGAGTGCCTTTTCTCCAATGGCTCCAAGGCATTTAGACATTACTAGTCCTCTTTAGTTGTATCTCCACTAGTAATTGAGGCTGAACTTTCATTAGTTTCACTTGTTTGAACGACGCTCTTTTCTTCAGCGGCTTTTTGATCTTCTTTATACTTCTCAAGCGCATTAAAGTTAATTACATCATCTTCATCGTCATCATCCAATAGTTCAATTTCTTTATCTTCAGCGTCCAAGACTTTCAAGTCCAATCCTAAAGCTTGTAGTTCTTTAACTAATACACGGAAGGATTCTGGTACACCAGGTTTGGGAATAGCTTCTCCTTTGACAATGGCTTCGTATGTCTTCACACGACCTACTACATCATCTGATTTATAAGTCAAGATTTCTTGTAAGGTATAAGCTGCACCATAGGCTTCTAAGGCCCAAACTTCCATCTCGCCAAAACGTTGTCCACCAAACTGTGCTTTGCCTCCGAGCGGTTGTTGGGTTACTAATGAATATGGGCCCGTTGAGCGTGCATGCAGCTTGTCATCGACCATGTGTGCGAGTTTCAACATATACATGACACCGACTGAAACTTTTCGGTCAAATGGTTCTCCAGTACGACCGTCATATAGAGTTGTCTTAGCATCCGGTTCTAATCCGGCTTCTCTAACTGTTTCCCAAACCTCTTCTTCATTCGCCCCATCAAAGACAGGTGTAGCAAAATTAATGCCTAATTGACGTCCGGCCATTCCTAAATGTAATTCAAAGACCTGTCCAATATTCATCCTTGAAGGCACCCCTAATGGGTTTAACATAATATCAACTGGTGTCCCATCAGGCATAAATGGCATATCTTCTTCCGGCATGATTAAAGAGACAACCCCTTTATTTCCATGACGTCCAGCCATCTTATCACCGACTTGAATTTTACGTTTTTGAACAATATAAACACGAACCAATTTATTCACTCCTGGTGAAAGCTCGTCGCCATTTTCACGAGTGAATACCTTAACATCGTGCACAATTCCACCACCACCATGGGGAACTCTTAAGGAAGTGTCACGAACTTCACGTGCTTTTTCACCAAAAATAGCGTGTAAGAGGCGTTCTTCTGCTGTCAATTCAGTCACACCTTTTGGTGTGACTTTTCCGACTAGAATATCTCCATCGCGTACTTCCGCACCGACCATAATAATTCCATCTTTATCTAAATATTTGAGGGATTCCTCACTAACATTAGGGATTTCGCGCGTAATTTCTTCTGGTCCTAACTTAGTATCACGTGATTCTGATTCATATTCTTCAATATGAATAGAGGTATAGACATCGTCTTTAACTAGACGTTCAGACATGATGATGGCATCCTCGTAGTTATAACCATCCCAAGTCATAAAGGCTACCAATGGGTTTTGACCTAAGGCCATTTCACCGTTTTCCATCGAAGATCCATCTGCTAAAATTTCATTAGCATCAACTTGATCTCCAACAACAACAATTGGACGTTGGTTGTAACATGTTCCCGCATTGGAACGTGCAAATTTAGTTAAGCGGTATTCATCAACGGAACCATCTTCTAATTGCACACGAATACGTTCAGCATCCACATAGGTTACTCGACCTGGACGTCGGCAAATCAATGCCGCACCCGAGTCGTGAGCAGCTTTATACTCAATACCTGTTCCGATAATCGGTGCTTTGGGACGAATTAAAGGAACTGCTTGACGTTGCATGTTAGCTCCCATTAAAGCACGGTTGGAGTCATCGTTTTCTAAGAAAGGAATCGATGCCGTTGCTACTGCAACCACTTGTTTTGGTGAAACATCCATAAAATCGACTGTGTTAGTTTTGACCTCTAAGTTTTGGTCTTTATAACGAGCCATAACCGTGTCATTTTCAAAAGTACCATCTTCATTTAAACGAGAGTTAGCTTGAGCAATGATGTATAAATCTTCCTCATCTGCTGATAAATACGCAATTTCTTCTGTAACGGTCTTGTTAGCCTTATCCACTTTACGATAAGGTGTTTCAATGAAACCATAACGGTTTATTTTTGCATATGAAGATAAGGAGTTAATTAATCCAATGTTTGGACCTTCTGGTGTTTCAATTGGACACATACGACCGTAGTGAGAGTAGTGAACGTCACGCACTTCATAACCAGCGCGATCACGTGTTAACCCTCCCGGTCCTAAGGCAGAAAGACGACGCTTGTGAGTCAATTCACCCAATGGATTGGTTTGATCCATAAATTGTGATAATTGAGAAGAGCCAAAGAACTCTTTAATAGCCGCTACAACTGGACGAATATTAATTAACTGTTGCGGTGTCATTGTTGAAATATCTTGTAAGGACATTCTTTCACGGACTACTCTTTCCATACGCGATAAGCCAATACGGAATTGATTTTGCAGTAATTCACCGACTGAACGAATACGACGGTTGCCCAAATGATCAATATCATCTGTTGAGCCTACTTGTTCATTTAATAATAAATAGTAGTTCATTGACGCGATAATATCTGCTGGGGTTAAGTGATGCACTCCTTCAAGATTAGCGTTACCGACAATGTTAATCACACGGTCCGAATCAAGAGGGGAGTATACTTTGACCACTTGCAAGTCAATCGGTTCACCAATCACACCATCTGGTGAAGGAGTATAAGTATAAACATTCAAACCATTATCTAAGTAAGGGATTAAACGTTCAATATCTCCTGCAGAAAGTTCAGTTCCTTCTGTGAAGAGTACTTCTCCTGTTTCTGGGTCTGCCAAAGTTTCTGCGAGTGTCATTCCTAAAAGACGGTGCTTTAAGTGGAGTTTTTTATTAATCTTATAACGTCCAACTGGCGCTAAATCATAACGTCTTGGATCAAAGAAACGAGCCGTTAATAAGTTACGTGAAGAATCTGCTGTTTTCGGCTCACCAGGACGTAGGCGTTCATAAATATCTTTCAAGGCTTCTTCAGCACGGGAGTCAGAAATGTTTTTATGGACATCTTTAGCTAAAGTGTCATTCAATAGGGTGGTTTCAGATAAGATTTCAACAATCTCGTCATCTTCGCCAAAACCAAGTGCACGAATTAAGGCTGTAATTGGCAATTTACGTGTCCGGTCAATTCTGACATAGGCAATTCCTTTAGCATCCGTTTCAAATTCTAGCCAAGCTCCTCGATTAGGAATAACGGTTGAAGCAAAAGTATGTCTTGATTTTTTGTCTACTTTATCATGGAAGTAGACACCTGGAGAACGTACTAATTGTGAAACAATAACACGTTCTGCCCCATTAATGATGAAGGTTCCCATATCCGTCATAATTGGGAAATCGCCAAAGAATACTTCTTGTTCTTTTACTTCACCAGATTCCTTATTAACTAAGCGCAAATTAACATAGATTGGTTTAGAGTAGTTGGCATCGTGGGAACGAGCTTCCTCTACTGTATATTTAGCCTCTTGAAATGAGTAATCATGGAAATAAAGTTCTAAATTTTCTGTATGATCGACGATTGGCGAGATATCTTGGAACATGGTCTTTAATCCTTCTTCTAAAAACCATTGATAGGAATCGGTTTGGATTTCAATCAAGTTTGGTAATTCCAAAACCTCATCAATTCGTGCATAACTACGACGTTCTGCTTTTTTACCATATTTCACGATATGATGCTGACTCAAACAATTCACCCCTCTTTAATATTACGTAGCGAATGGTGATTCTTCTGGGCTTGCTTTAACTATCGACCGGCAGATTACAATATGTTTACAAATATTATAATTTGATAACAAAATGCTTTTTGTCCTTTTTAAGGGCAAAAAAAAGACAAAAGAATTGATTTTAATCGCCTAAGCTTCCTCAATCTTTTGTTTACTCTGCCAAAATCGCCGACCGGACAATATTTCGGTGCCATTTTGAATTCAATGTTCACGCTATGCGTTATTCAATATTACACTTATTTTTTATCAAAGTCAAGACTTTCTTTCTCAGACTTTAAAAGCAAAAGACCACTCGAATTAAATTAGCAAGTGGTCTTATAAATATAAAATCTTAAATTTCTTTTTCTAATAAAACTTTCGCATTATTGGTGTTGGTTAAGCCGACAAAGAGGTCGCTTTCTTCAATAATAAAGTCTGGATTGACATTAATATCAAATCCTTCTTCAATACGAGACTTAATCGCAATCAAATTAATATCATAACGGCTTCTAAAATTTATTTCTTCAATCGTCTTCCCTATCCAATTCTTACGAGCGGTAAATTCAACAATGTGGCTCTGAGCGTCTAATTGAATTAAATCGAGTACCGAATCATTGGTCAGTTCATTACCAATCCGAATCCCCATATCTGTTTCGGGTAAAATAACGCGATCAACGCCTAATTTCAAAAGCACTTCTTTATACTCTTCTTTGCGCGTTTTTGCGATAATGGTCGGTACTTCTAACTTTTGCAAAGATAATAAGGTAGTAATCGTATTATCAAACTTTGAAGAGGAGGCAATAATTGCCATTTGTGCTTCACCAACTCCGGCTTCTTTTAATACTTCATACTTGGTAAAGTCACCTTGTACAGCTACTTCCACCTTACTAGCAATAGCTTCAACTAGCTCCATATCGCGATCAATCACGATTACTTGCTTGTGGTTTTCCGCTAAAGTTTTGGCTAAGGATGTTCCGAATAATCCGAGACCTAAAACTGCTGTGATTTCTTTTTTCATGAAAGTTTCTCCCTTTCTATCCTATCATCAAGTTACCATGCGGGTATTTAATCTTTGATGGCTTTCTTCCCATACTCGCTGACCAAAAAATAGTTAACAACCCGATTCGACCAATAAACATCATAAAAATTAAAACGGTTTTACCAATACCAGTTAAATTAGGGGTTAAACCCATACTTAAACCAACTGTTGAAAAGCAAGAGACAACTTCTACTACTACATATTCGATGCCGAATCCTGGAGGAATTGTTTCTGTTATTAACAAGATCATGGTGACAAAGGTAATTAGGCTTAAGCCTGAAATTAAAATAAAGATGGCCTTCAAAATAGCTCCTTCAGGGATGGTACGCTTAAAGATAACCGATCCTCTACGACGAATAGCTGAAGAAGAAAAAATTAAAAGACTTGCTAAAGTAGTGGTCTTAACCCCACCCCCAGTGGATCCCGAAGAAGCGCCTAGAAACATTAAGACAATGGTTAAGAAAATACCGGCAGATGATAAAGCGGTATAGTCCACATTCGAAAAGCCAGCGGTTCGTGGTGTCACCGCTAGAAAAAGATAGTTTACAAGTCTAATAAAGAAGGGTTGGTCCTTAAACAAAGGACTAGGTTGTTCAGTTAGAGCGAATAATACTGTTCCTAAAAGGAGTAAAATAGCCGTTGTAGTCAAAACTATTTTAGTATGCCACAATAATTTACGATTGCGATAAAAGGTTAGCAAATCTCGCCAAACAATGAAACCTAATCCACCAATGATAATCAAACCCATACAAGTTAGGAGAACTAAAGGATTGTCTTGAAAACCAATCATAGAATCTCCCAACAAATCAAAACCGGCATTACAAAAGGCGGACACACTATGAAAGATGGCATAATAAGTTCCTTTTAACCAGCCAAAGCGTGGAATAAAGTCAATTCCTAATAAAGCCGCCCCAATAATCTGTACAATCAAAGAGAATTGAATGATATAGCTCAAAAGATTTCTAACTTCAGAAATATCGGAGATATTTAAAGATTCAAGTAAAACTTTATGCAGTCTTAGATTTATTTGCTTGCCCATATAGATAAAAACGGTAACCCATAAGGTCATAAATCCAAGTCCACCAATTTCAATTAAAACTAGAATAATCGTTCGTCCAAAATAATTCCAATGGTCTGTAGTGTTAACTGTTACATTTCCCGTTACACAAACAGCTGAAACAGCTGTAAACCAAGCATCAATTAGCTTCGTCCATTCACCTGATCGACTAGCTAAAGGAGTGGCTAATAGTATTCCTCCAATAAAGGAAATCACGACAAACGTCAGCACAATATAAATAGGAGCTGAAATCTGAGTAACATAATTTTTAACTTTATCGACCAAATAAACGCTTCCCCTCTAATCAATAATGACTTTTTAAAACCAATGTGTTTAATCTTGAAACAACTTGATGGATTGTAAAATCCAATAGCCTTTAGAGCGATCGATTTCACTGACATTACCAAATGTTTCTTCCATAAACTTTTTCATACTGGGTGCCCCTTGTTTTTTCTGGATAACCAGCCATAACTGTCCTTCCTCTTTTAGTGCTTGATAGGCTTGGGTCACAAATTGCTGAACAATAGTCTTACCAGCTCGAATAGGTGGATTAGTTAAAACATAATCATAAATTGGCTCGAAATTATGAGTGACAACATCTGCTTGTATAAAATCCAGATTTGTCACTCGATTCAACCGCATATTTTCCTTAGCTAATGCCAAGGCTCGCTGATTAACTTCCAAACCCAACACTTGAAGTGACTGCGATTGATCAGCAATAGCAACCGAAATTGGCCCATAACCTGAGCCTAACTCCAATAGTTGGCCGGAATTTATACTTTGATTAAGCTTTAAAAAATTTTCTATCAAGAGGCGCGAACCAAAGTCCACTCTACCTTTGGAAAAAACTCCCGCATCGGTAGAAAACTGATAACTTTGGTGAAAAAGCTGTGCTTCAATATAACGTTCATCATGACTGCTTTGTGGTTGCTGACTATAATAATGATCGGACATAAATACACCCCTTGCTTGAATCGATCTCATATATCTTAACATTATTGCTAAAAAAGTGATATAATTTAATTATTATCATGCTTAAGTAATTAAATATTTTCTATAAGAGTTAAACCATTACTAAGCTTTTTAGAAAGGAAGTTTACAGTGAAATTATTAAATAAAAAATTGTTCCTACTAATGTCAGTCTGTTTCTTACTAACTGCTTGCCAACTAAATGATTCTAAAATAGACAAACAAGAAAATTCAATCACAAATCAAAAAAGCAAGATTGAAAAAAGCGACTACATTGGAGAAGATGGTCAAGTTTCTTTTAAGGAAGACCTTATTCTTTTAAACTTAGATAAAGAAACGAAAGAAAAAGTCTATAAAGAGCTAGACAAGATTGAAAAATATGCCGGTGAAGTAAGTATCGCCCCTTTAAAGATGTCTAACCTTTCTAAAATAGAAGGTCAAACTGCTTATGAAGCAGTTATCGAAGATTCTAAAAATGAAGCCAAACTAATCTATGTAGGTTTTGATTCTTGTCCATATTGTCGTGTTTTTCTACCTAAGTTAAATCAATTAGCTAAAGAAATGAACCTAAATTATCATTATTATAATACCGATGAGCGAATGGAGGATGATAATTTCCGTGATATTGTCGATAATTTCTTTGAAATTTCCACGGTTCCCCAACTGCTCATTGTTAAAGATGGTAAAGTAGACAGTAAATTGGAAAACTCCAATTCAATGGCTGACTTAGAAAAATTCCTTCTAAAGCTTAATTAATTAAGCTATTTAAAAATCGCCCTCATCTAAATTGAGGGCGATTTTTTAACCAATCTCTAATTTTCCATCGTTGTTTCTTCTGAGTCTTCTAAATAACTTTCCATCTCTTCACTTGATTCTTCTTCTATTTCAAGAGGAGTCATGGTCACTTCTTTTTCAGTATCAGATATTACTTCTTCTGAGAATGTAAACTCACCAGGGAAAGCCTCTTCCACAGCCATTTGAATTTCATCGATAAACTCACCGGTTAATTCATCAGCTTTAACGATATATTGATATTCTTCACGATCAGCTTCATATTGAACTTCAAAGGTTTCTTCATCGTAAGTTACCGCCTGCGTTTCAGTTCCTGGTCGAATTCCTAAAATGATATCGAATTTATCATCCACTTTGATAATCTCTCCAGCAATAAAAAGATCCGGATAAATCAGTAGTTCCTTCTCTAAGTATTCCTCCGCTGCTTCTTCTGTTTCAAATTCACTCGAAATATAGAATAAAATGTAGCGTCCTTTTTCTTCAACAGCTTCTGCATAGGTCACTCGAACCAAAATAAAGTCTTCATCAATGATTTCTTTTTCAGCAATAAAGCGGTCTTTTGTCGCTTCATCTTCTTCAATCAATTGAATAAAATCATCCGCTTCTGACTCTTCTTTGAAGACATTAGCATTAAAAGTAATGAATTCTCCCTCAAATAAGTCAATCTCTTCTTCTACTTCTGACTCTTCTTCCATTTCAATACTTGTTTCTGGTATCTCAATCACTTCAATATCTTCTGGTCGATTGGAAGGCTGTGGACGACTTGGAATGTACGGCTGGATTGGTCTAGGATTTGGATTAGGTTGGGGCTGGCTAGCAACCGTTGTTACAGTCGTTTCTGTAGTTTGAACAGTTGTTTCTTTTGGGCTTTCAACTGTAGTGTTAGCAACAGTTGTTTCTTTCTCTTCAGACTCACCGCTACCATTGTTAGGCTTAGTAGTAGTTTCATTTTGAGGTTTACTAGGTGCAATCGTAGACTCCTGTGGTGCAGGCTGATTTCCTTCGTTTGCGGGTGGGGTTTGCTCAGTGTCCGGCTTATTTTCAGTGTCATCCTGAGCAAAAATTGTCCCCACGCATCCAAACGTTAAAACGGTAACTACTAAAAGATTAATAAGTTTATTCTTCATTCTATTTTCTTCCTTTCTTATTTAGCGACGGAAACCTAAAACAATTAAGACAATTCCTAAAAGGAATAAAACAACTGCAACTCCTATAGTTACAATAGAAACATTATCTTCAGAAATCCCTAGGTTCATTAACTTTTCCTTTAAGTTTATCTGTGTTAAATAGTCATCAACTTTGGTGTTGAATTGAGAAAATAGATTTCCTGCCATGTTTGAGCCGTTATCATCACTTTCTACACTCGCTTGCCGCTCAGATAAAGGTAGTTGGCGAAGTGTCACTAACGTTTTGCCATTTTCTTCTACACTTTCAAAACTGAATTCACCAGGAAAACGTTCTTCAATGGCTTGACGATAAGGGTCATCACCATTTGATTCTAATTCATACTGATAAGGCTCTCTTTGATCATAGTATTCAATTTCTTGCTTAGCTGTATCTATACCAAAGCCATCTGCGTTGGCATTAACTTTCAAAGCAAAAGCCAGATCATATCCATCACCTTGTGATGCCAATTCACCTTTTTCAAACAAATCAGGATAATATAATAGATGTTTATCTAAGACTTCTTGGGCTTGACTTTGATCGGCAATATTGACTGGAAAATATAAAACAATCAGTTGACCATCTTCTTTAGCACTGTCACGATAATTAGCTGAAAGTAAAAAGCGACTCTCTTCAGAGACATCCTCTAAAATTATCTGATCATTCAGACTTGCATCATTCTTTACATAATTGGCAAAGTTATCTAGTGATTCTTGATTTTCAAACTCATTAAGGGGATAAATAACAATATCCGTTTCAAACAAACCTTGTTCCATTGCTTTATTAGATGCTCTTTCCTCATTCTCACCAACGGATGATTCGTCATCAGAGTTTGTAGATTTCTCTACTTTCTTTAAGTCTGACGGAAGGGCAGGTCGTGGAATGAAAGGATCAGAAGTTGCTTCTACCATCAAGTTAGAACAAGTATAAAGACTGAACAGGAACCCTATTAACAAACAATAAAAAAAACTCTTTTTCTTTTGCATAAACCGAACTCCTCTAAATTTGTTAGCTACATTATAACAGTCTTATACCTTTTTTAATAATGGAAACTTTGAATTTATAAAAAAAGAGACCTTAACAAAGTCCCAAACAATCAGTCCCAATAATCCGAATGCAAGGTAGTTTCATAAAGGGGTCATAAGCAAGTTTTTGCCTATACTATTCAAACAGCTTGCAATCGCAAGGGGGTGGATATTAGCTTATAGTGTCTACTCTAGAAATACCCACTATACGCAAGTATTTCGATTACTATTTAAAAAGATTACTCTTTTTAATCCCACTCATCTCATTGCAGAGGCGAGCTATAAAACGGCCACCATCGTTCAATTTCTTTTAAACCAATCCACCATACCAGTTTTTCCTTATACGCGACCAAGAAGTAAACCCGAGCATAGAGAGTGTATCTATGATGAATACTATGACTGTTATTTAGATGAAAAAATGGGGTCTATCATTCTACGACCACTAATCAAAAAGGCTATCGAGAGTACAAAGCCTCTCGTCAAGATCAGGAGAACAATCAAAATAAATGTGTAATTAGCCGACATGTGTGGCAAAAAGCCCTTGAAAGGTGTGAGGATATCAGGTATTCAGAGGGTATGCGTGCTCTTTATAAAGAATCCAAAGAGTCCGCTGACAGAATATTCGGCACTGCTAAAGAACATCATGGCTTTCGATAGACGCATTTTATTGGAAAAAGCTTGATGGAATTTAAAGCAGGGCTCACTTTTACTTGTTTAAACATGAAGAAATTGGCAAATATACTAGAGATGAAGAGCTAGAAAGGCTTCGGTTTTTTATTTTACAGGAAACTTTTAAGACAAATAAAGACAAACCCTTCCTTGAGAGTTACTCAAATAGGGTTTGTCTTCAATCTGAGAGCAAAATTATCTTGCTCTTTTAAATAGCTGCTATTAAATTAACTATGCTTCTTCACGTTTCTTAGCAACTAAGCCTAATCCTGCTAATACAGATAATGCTGCTGCACCATAAATTGCGAAGGTTGAACCTTCACCAGTTTGTGGTAATTCAGATTTTTCTTTTTTATTTTCTACTGGCTTTGGATTTTTTGGTTTTTCATCTGCAGGTTTTTCATCTGCAGGTTTTTCAGTTACCATAAATGTCATAGTTTCTTCATCATATGACCATACTAACTCACCTAAACCAAAGCGAGCAACATAGTCATGGAAGTATTTTTCAGCTTCTTTCATAGATGCAGCTTCATATTCAGATGTAATGTTAGTATCAGATGTTTTTAGAACTAATTTAAATGTATATAATTTAGGTGCTTTTTCATCTGTTGCCATGAATGTCATTGTATCAAAATCATATGACCATT